>NZ_CALXRN010000148.1 GCF_944390595.1 uncultured Brachyspira sp.
CGTAAAAAAGAATGTGGGCAGGGAGGGATTCGCACCCCCGTAGACTCACGTCGGCAGATTTACAGTCTGCTGCCATTGACTGCTCGGCCACCTACCCATATTAATTTGAAAACGTAAAAGCATAATAACATATTATAAATAAAATGTCAATACATAACTTAATTTTTTTAAAACTTATTTTATATCTTTTTATTTAATAATGATGTATAATAATAGGATAAGTTTATAATTTTTAGGTGATAAAAAATGAAAAAAAATATAGTTATTGTATTTGTATTTGCTATCTTAATTCTATCATGCAAAGGCGGAAAATATAAGCTGGAAAATAAATCAGCAAAAAATAATACTTTTGAAACCGCACAGTATATAAATAAAGATGGTATAATAGGACAGACAGAAGGAACTAATACAGATTATTACTATTTTACCATTGATGATAAAGCTCAGATAATAGATTTTTATATTTCTAATTCAACATACACCCCTCTTACAATGACTTTATATGATTCTCAAACTAATATAATAAAAATTATAGATGAACCGGAAATTATTGCTGATACTAATAATATTCAGGATTATACAAATGAAACAGAAGAAAAAATAAACCCTGATGATGTTAACGATATAAGCGATTTAACTAAAGATGATAATGAAAATATAAATACTATACATTCTACCCAAATAATGAAAGGCATATACTTTGAAAATACTAATAATAGTGAAAATAAATACTATATTTCAATATCTATAAAAGAAAATGTTAAAGAAAATATTGATTATATATTGATACTTCAAAAAAGATATTATAAAGAAAGCGATGAAAAAGAACCTAATGATAAAATATCATCTTCTCAAATTATAGATGTTAATAGTGAAAACAGATTATATACTATAGATGGATATTATAGCCAAACATATAACCCTTCATTAACAAGCGGTGATTTAAAAAATATGGAAATAGATTCATATAAAATAACAAACAGTTCTTTTAATACATATTCTATATCCATAGAGCTTTCCGGAGTGCCGTCAGTAGATGCAAGCATAAGACTATATGATCAAAAAGGAAATTGGATAACTATAAAAGATATTAATAATACAGGAGACGGAGAAACTGTAGATAAGCTTATATTATATCCTTATATGTCATATTATTTCATATTAACTTCAAGCAATGCTGTTGTTAATATACCATATAGAGTAAGCATTATAGCAAAACCTTATGATAAATACACAGAACATGAACCTAATAATAAACCATCTGAATCACAAACTATAGAATTTAATCAGACATATAAAGGTGCAATAGATTATTCTTATGATAAGGATTATTATAATTTCAATATACCTATAAAATCAAGCGTTAAATTATCATACTTTTTAATAGATTCTCAAGCTGTTAATATAAGCATTTCAAATGAAATGTTAGGAAAGATTATAACTATGCCTCAAACAGATGATGAACAGATTATAAGTTTAGATCAGGGAAGATATTATCTTATATTTGAAAGAGATTTAACTAAGGAAAAATGGCAGAAAGGAATATCTAAGGCTAGAAATTACGAATTTAATATGAGTATATCTAATGAAATAAGCGGTGATTATAATTACGGATATTATAATGATTCTAATACTTATGAAATGGATTATTATAATTACAGCAATAATTATTTGAATACAGAAAATAATAATACTCAGGAAGAAGGATTTGAGGAAAATCTCGAAAGCAACTTCAACAGCACCAATAATGTTATTATAATAAGACCGGAAGATTATAATTCTGAATACTACTATTATAATAATGATAATGAAAATAATTACAGCAATAATCAGGAAAATATATACAGATTTGATGAAAATAATGGAAATAATGAAGAAAATAACAATGAATATTATTATTATAATGAATAAAACTATTGATAAAGAAAATATTCTATAATATACTACTTTATGTAAATATATTTGGTTTTATATAATTATGAAGAAGTTTTTTAACAAATTGTTTAATAAAAAAGAAAAAAATATTTCTGAGCCTATATCAGATAATACACAAAATAATAAAGAAGCAAATAAAAAAAGAAAATTTAAAAAAAGATATATACCTTTAATAATTCTTTTTGTTTTAATTGTAGGTGTTATAGGAGCAAGAATATATTTTAACAATGAAAGGGTAAAAAACCTTATTCAAGATGTAGTATACTCTTCTATGAATAGAAAATTAGAAATAGAGGACTTTAGTTACGGCTTACTATTTCCTAAAGTAGAAATGAGTAATGTAATACTTTATAATTCTTCAAATTTTAACAATGAAGAGAATATAAAAATAGATAATTTCAGATTAAGATTTTCATTATTTTCTTTATTCTTTTTAAAATTACATGTACAAGAACTGTCAATTGATAATCTATATGTATACATGTTTACAGATGAAAGCGGCAACTGGAATCTTCCGGATTTGCCTCCATCAGAACCAAAAATAGAAGATACAAATAAAAAACCATTTGATATAAAAAAGCTAGATTTTCTTAAACTAAAAGCAGATATAGAAAATATAAGAATAAATAATTTAGCATTCAAAGCTGACAGCAAATCATTTTTAACTAATGTTCCTAATAACGGACTTATAGCAAGTTTGAGTAATTATAATCTTCATTTGGATTTGCACAGTAAAAGATTTTCTCTTTCAAAAGTAATGGGAGTAAGAGCCCCTGAGGTTTTGAAAGATATTTATTTGAAAAGTTTTATAAGCAATAGCTTAGCTTACAATTACAGAAGTATTTTATTCAATGATAACCCATTATTCAATTTAGATGTATCGTATCCTAAAAAAGAAGAAGGATACGATAAAAATGAAATAATTGTAACATTTGATTTTGAAATAGATGAGCCTTATTTCAGCTATAATGGAAAAAAGAGAGATGATATGCAAGTGGCAGCACATCTGCTTGCAAGATATAACGTAAAAACACAAAGCTTGTCTATAGAAAATATGTCTTCAGAACTCTTAAATGATGAGATTTTAAAAGTTATTGCATCTGCCAACAATATATTCAGCGAAAATATAGGTGTTAATTTGGATACTTTATATGCAAGACTTGATTTAAATAAAATAAATACTTTAATACCTATGTTTGTACCTACTTTAGGGCTAAATGTAAGCGGTATGGTAAATGTTGATGCCGATAAAACAAGCGGCAACATTAACAATTTAACCAATACTATTAATATAGCTTTAGATAAAATAAATGTATCTATGGGAAATATTGTAGCCGTAAATAATTTGAACTCAAAAACTAAAGTCGGATTTGCTTTTAATCCTAATAATATGTCCAGAGAAGATATAAAACTAGAACATAAAACTACTATTGACAGAATAACTGCTTTGAAAAAGTACAGATTCACTAATACAGATGTAGCTTTCAGAGCTTTATCATCTTTAACTGGTGCTTTAGCAGTAGCTCCAGCCATAACTGATCCTAACAAAAAAAGCGATACTGTACTTTATATAGATAATGTATCAACAAAATATATTAATTCTGATATAATTGTTAATGGCGCTGTGAAATTTGATGATCCTACAGATGTAAATATAAAAGTAAAATCTTTGCCTATTGCTAATTTCTCAGGAGGATTAGCAAGAGGTTCGCTTAACTTGGATGTTAATGTTTTCGGCGAAATGATAAATGATATAAAAACAACAGTTAATGGTGTTATAAATAATTTTTCTTACAATTTATTAGGAGAGGTTTCATCAACAGCTACAGCAAAAGTAAATGTACTTGCTAATGCTAATTTGTTATCTCAGGAAATAAATATTTCTGAACTAAATTTAGATTTAAACAATTTCTTAAATTTCAGATCTAATCTTGATTTGGAAGGAATGGGATTAAAAGGCGGTTTTGTAAATATATCTACTTTAAGAATAGCTCCTTATGCCATGAAGAATTGGCTTTCTCCAAAATTTGCAGAGGCTTTGGAAAGTCTGCCTTTTGAAGATGATGTAAAAATGACGAGTGCTTTAGGATACAGTTTAGATTTAGAAAATACATTTGCAACTGTAACTAATTTCAGTACATTCTATGTAACAGAAAAGCAATATAAACTACAGGATGTTACTATGAAAGTTGATGCTGATGTTAATTTCGGAGAAAATCTTTACGCTAATATAAGAGAATTTAACTTACAAAGTCCTGCTAATAAATTAAAAGTATATGTTGATGGATATTTCACTCCTGAAATAAAAAATGCTGATTTAAACTATGATGTAGGTTTGGATACAGAGAATTTATATCTTCCATTTGGTATAGAAATAGGAGGATTATTCAATGTAAATGGAAATCTAAAAAACAATATCGCTGACGGAATATTCAAAACAGATGATTTTTTTGCTAATATGGATTCACCTGACAAAATGTCCATAGTATTAAAAGGTCTTACTTCTAATATAGATTACCGTTTTGATTTAACCCCTACAAAAAATGAAACAGTTTCAACTGCTGCTAGATATACGCCTCTTATAAGTCAGGTGCCAAATATGTATTTTGAACAGCTTAGAGTATACTTAAAAATACCTCCATTTGTTGATGACAGTATAAGAATAATGGATTTTTATTCTTCTGTAAAAATACAGGGACACGGAGTTACTATACAGGATTTAAAATCATCTCTCTATATAGGAGGAGAAAAATTTGATGATGATTTATTCCTAGCATCTATATCAAATAATACTGCTCCTAGAAGAGGTGCTATACATTTACCTTGGGTTAATGTTGATTTAGGAAGCTTTAATACAAGTACTATAAAATACGATATGAGAGTTTTAGCTAGTGATATTAACTTTAAATATCTATTAAGCCCGGAAAATAGAGAAAAAATTAATGATGAAAAATTATTAGTTAATCTTACTGCTGATATTGCAGGTGTTGGAGTTAGTCCTTTAAATAATATAAGACCTTCTACTTTCTTCGTTGGTATAAGTAAAATGTCAACAGAATTTTCTAAGTTCTTAATAGAAATGATAAGACCTATTAACCCAGGTATATCAACTGTAGAAAACATAGTTCAATTCGGATATGATCCTAATTCTGTGGAATTTAGTATATCCGCTAATAAAGTATATACTACTTTCTACTTTAGAGATCAAAACTTAGACAAACCAAGTCAGCAGAAACAGCAGTTAATAGCATTTGAAGGTGATAAATTCGGACTTGAACCTATGCCTTTTTCTGATGTAATATCATATTTGGAAGGTAATTGATAATATATAATATTAGGAGAATAACTTAAATGAAAATTTATAATATAATATTTATTTCTATTTTTGTAATATTATTTACAGGCTGCTCTAAACTGATACTTGTGCAGGAACCAGAAATGCGTGTTTTAGGGGGTAAAACTTTAATAGAGGCACAGGTTTTGGGAAGATACAGACAGATAGATGAAAGTGCTTATCAAATTTCAACATTGTCAAGCGAGCAGGATTTAAATCTTATTATGGTTAGTACAAATGTATCAGATGAATTAGCACAAGAGTATAGACAGGCATTAATAAGAAGCATGTTCAATCAAGATGAAATAAATTTGTATAAAACTAATTATTATATAGGCGAAAATAACAGCGGTTATTTATCATATATAGCTTTTGATGTATCAAAACCTAAAACAGAATATAGTGATGAAAGGGTTAAATATATAAAAGGAATAATAGAAAAAGAAAACACAGATAGAAGAAAAATAGCAGAATATTTAATACTTTCAGATCCTAAACTTACTATGGCAAATATTAAAGAAGTAGAAAGTGCTTTGTATAGAAGAAATGTTCAAAGATTAATTGAAAATAGCTATTATCAATTACCGGATAATAGTTGGTTAGTTTATACTAATGCTACCAACAACTAATAAATAATAAAAAAAGAAAATATAAAATTTATTTTTATATTTTCTTTATCAATATTTCTAAGCTATTCTTAATTAATTCACTTTTCCATATTATTTGATATATTCACAAGTATTGTTTTTATATTTTTATATAGTTTAGCATCATCTTGATATTTCAAGAACTCTATTCTCTTCTGATCTATTTCTTTTAAATTCATCATATAGTTATTAAAATATTCATCTATAAATTTATTATATTTAGATATTACATTTTCTTCTTCATAAGCTTTTATAACCTTTTTAGATAAAGTCTTTTTCCAATTACCTGAAAATGACATAAATCCGGAAAGTATGAAAACTATGCTAGGCAGAAAATATAAAGATGCCCCTATAATATTTGCTTGTTTTATTCCGCTTGATTTTAATAAATCAAAAGAAGGAACAATGCCAATTGCAGCCGCTGCTAAACATATTTTACTAGAATTTTTTGAAATTACAGATTTGTTTGTATCTTTATTAGCAAAATCATCTTCTACTATAGCTAAAGTATTATATAATTTAGTATCTAATTCTAAATTAATGCTATTACATAATACTTTTATATCATCTTTTTTTCTATATACATTATGTTCATCAATAGCTTTAATAATATTATCTATATTCAAAGTATTTTTATATATATCATTGAAGATTTCTTTTGCACTATTTTTTAATTTTTGTATATTAGTTTCTATTTTGTCATTATCTTGGAATTCATTTTTATCATTGATAATTTCAATATAGAAATTAATATTAGTTAATAGTCTATGATAATATGTATATTTAAGACTTTCAACAAATTTGCTTTTTATTTCTTTCACAAAATTCGTATTATTAATAGAAAATGGGAAAAATCTAGTTCTTAGATATTCATAATCTATTTTGTTTATATTGTCGCTTGATGATATAAAGTTTTTGAGTATTTCAAATTTCTTATTTATAACTCCATCAAGTTCATTTTCATCAAAAATATTTGCTTTTGAAAATATGACAAATATATTTGAAAAATCGTCTACAAAATTAATAAGTCCATTTATATTTGTAACATCTTCTTGTGAAAAAGCATTTATATCACAAAGATAAATAAACATATTTTTATTACTATACTTCTTTGTATCAAGAACATTATCTTTATATTCTATAATTCTAAACAGCTTAGAATCATCTTGAAGATAATATTCTTCACTATCCGTATCTTCAGAATATGGATTAGTATCTATATTCTTATCAAAAATAGCGTTTATAAAAGATGTTTTTCCAGAACTATATCTTCCATAAACTATTATATCAAGAGTATCATTTACTTGACTGTAAATATCAGACATAAGTTCATTAATCTTATCGCTATTTTTCTTATCTACAGAATTAATCTCTTCTGATATTTTATCGAGTATCTTTTGTACATCAATAAAATTATCATATAAATCCAAACTTTCATTTTCAAATGAATTTTTTCTATATTTTGTTAATTCATCAATGCTAAGACCTGTATTTTCTGCGAGTTTATCCAACAAATCAAGGGTTATATTATTAGCATTTCTCTCAAGTCTGGAAATATAATCCTGACGCACTCCCAACATTTTGGCAAACTGACTTTGAGTCAATTTTAATATTTTTTCTCTAATATCTTTTAAATTAAAATCAATCATATTTCTTTTTGTTCATAAATTTTTTTTTGTTTTCTTATATATTATATAATAATAGAAAAATTTTTTCAAGATTTTTTATGTAATACATGTAGCATTATTTATTTATTATTTATCTTTAAAATGAATATAGCATTTTTAATTGAATTTTTAAGTTTAAATATTCTAAAATATATAATTGTTTAAATTGATATTATTTACTTGTGTATGGAATTAATTTATTATCATATTATACATATAAATATTTTTTATAATATTTTTATATACTAATTATTCCTTATTTTTAATAATATATATTTGAAGATAAATAACAGCTTGAATTTATAATAAAAAAATTTTTATTATAAATCAAATAATTTTAACATAATATTATTTGATTTATAATAATATTTTTGTATAATATTCTTTATTTTTAAGGAAATTAATTAATGAGTGATAACAATTTTTTATCAAAAGAATTTATATATAAAAGAGATCCTTCTATTATAAACTCTATAGTAGATTTTATAAAAAATAATATAGAAGATAAAGTAGAAATTGGATATAGTGCTTCAAATAAAAAAGTAAATGCAAAATCTCTTTTAAAAGTAATGGCTTTGCTGTCCAAAAACAATAGTAATATTACTATATACTGTTATGGAGATAATAAAGAACATAATTTAAATATTATAGAAAATTTTTTGTATGAAAACAAATTTTCTTCTTTAGATGAAGAAATTATAAAACATCAAAAAATATATGATTATGATAAAGAACTTGAAAAAGAAATATTATCCTTAACTCCAGATAGTAAAAAAGTAAATATACAAAATAAAATAAAGCTATTAAAAATAAAAAGAGAAGTAAAGCATACTGAATATACAGATAGTAAAAATATCATATATATAAAAAATGATGAAAAGAAAGAAATATTTGATTTTATTGATAGTGATATTCTACCTATAATAAATAAAATAGCCTCATTCTATGAAATAACTATTCATGATAATTATATAGAAAAACTAAAAAATGACATGATAAACATTTTAAAATTAGAATATATTAAATATTTTTATAAAGATATATTTTTTAATAGTATACAAAAATACTTTATTAATAAATTTGATAAAGCTTATATAAAAAAGATAATGGATGAAGAATATATAAAATATACTGAATATGATATTGAATGCATAAATAAAATCATAAAAGACTCAATTAAAACATTTGAGTATATATTAAAAAATAAAAGAGAAATATCATTTAATATTCCTGATATATATTTAAAAAATTTAAACTATTCAAATATAAAAAGCAATATAATAAGCATAGTTACTAATTTGTTTATAATATATGAAATAGAATACAAACTAATCAATGAAGACTTAATATCATTTGCCTCAAAAATAACTCAATTTATAGGAGAAAATCTTTTATCCGGAATGGGGAGCAGCGGCAATATACTAATAGAAAATATAGTAAATTATTTCCAAAAACAATTTGAATATGCCTATATATCTTCCATAATAGGAGAAGATTCTTCAGTTATAGAGTATGATTTCAATTATATAAAAAGATTCATATAATTAAAAAAATAAATATGTTTATACACATAAAATATTGATTTAATGCAATATATATATTATATTTATAATAAGAGTGTTTTGTAATATAAAATATAAGGGTAAATTTATGGAAGAGTTTATATCTAAAGAATTTGAATGCCGAAACCGTTATGCTTCTGATAATAAAATAATTAATTCTATCGTTGATTTTTTAAGAACCATAGAAGATAAAATAGAAATAGAAAATAAAAACGGAAAAAGAGTTAATGCTAAATCTTTTGTAAAAATGATGGGGCTTGATATAGAATATGGATATAAATTCACATTATATGTATATGGAAACGATAGAGAAAATAATTTAAAAAGAATAGAAGAATTATTAGAAAAAAAAGAATTTTACAGCTTAGAAAAAATTGAAAAATTAGAAAAAGAAGAAGAATCAAAAGAAAATAAATTATTAGAAGAAGAAATACTGCATTTTACTGCGGAAGATAAAAAAGAAATTATAAAAAATGATATAGAAAATAAAGTAAAACTATTAAAAGAAAAAAGAGACTCAATTCATTTAGAACCTTTAAATTTAGATAATAATATTATTTATATAAAAAATAATGATAAAACAGCAATTATAGATGTTATTAATAATAATATATACAATTCAATAAAAAAACTTTCTTCACATTATGAAATTCCAATAAATGAAACAGATTTAAAAAATTTTTTATCTAAATTAGTAAATATAATAGAAGAAAAAGAAATGAAATACTTTTATATTTATTTATTTTCAAGCAATGTAAAAAAATATTTTTATAATCAATTCGATACCATTTTCATAAAAAAACTTGCAGAGGCAGAATGTTTGCCTAATACAGATTACAATATTGAAATTAATAATAATTTTGTAGAGGAATCTATAAAAAGTTTAGACTATGTTCTTGAAGATAAAAGAAAGTCAGCAGATTATTCTATAGACATTTATATGATTGCCAATACTTCTAATCTTACTATGGATATTTTTAGAATTATTAATATTGTCCAAAATATAGGAAAAATTTATGAAATCAAATCAAGCATTACTGATAATATTATTGAAAAAATAAGATTAAGCTATGAAGATAGAAAGAAAAACAATATTGATAATCCTTTTCATAATGAAGAATATTTAGATAATATAAAAGAGTTTAAAGATTATTTCCAAAAAGAGTTTGAGGAGCTTTATGTATCTAATGTACTTGAGAATAACGATAAAAAATTAAATATTGATTATAAGTATGTAAATAGACTCATAAGGAGGTTATAAATGAAAATTGCTGTTATTGGTGATTTACATGGAAAAAACTGCTGGAAAAAATTGCTTGAAGGTAAATTTGATAGTTTTGATAAGATTGTATTTATGGGTGATTATAGTGATGACAGCTGGGTTACTTTCAGTGATGATGAAATAATAGATAATTTAAATGAAGTAATAGAATTCAAGAAAAATCATAATAATAATGTTGAGCTATTAGTAGGAAACCATGATTTTCAATATATAGTAGGCTACCCTACTGCAAGCAGATACAGAAAAAGTTATGCCAAAGAAATGCATAAGATATTTAATGATAATGCAGATATATTTAAAATTATACATATAGAAAATGATCATATATTTACACATGCAGGCATAACAAACGGATGGATTGATTATATAAAAAGCAAATATAAAATAAAAGATATAAATATTAATAATGTTTATGATGTTGTAAATATAGTTTATAAAAATGATAAAGACGACTGCAATATTGCTTCATTCAGACGAGGCGGTATAAATGAATTTGCAGGCATATTATGGTCAGACACTCAAGATTTGCTTGATGATGCTTGGAATGGTTATAATCAGGTTGTAGGGCATAATAGAATAAAACCAGGAAGTGCTATAAAAAAAGATAATTATATTATTTATATGAGCGACCATTTTGATACAGATCAAAATAAATTATTAGTTTTAGATATATAATTTTTAAGGAGTTTATATGTTTCCAGATAAATCACCTTTTCACTATAAATGCAGAAACTGCGGATATTTTTTTACTTCTGATAAAAACCTGCATGCTCCTTCTGGTCTCTCATCCGTTTCATTAGATTTTGACAATAAAATTGAAACAGATGAAAATGGTAATGAAATATATAAAATTGAATCAAATAAAAATAATAAAAAAGAATCATTTTTTGATAAAATATTTAAAAAATTATCATACCCTAAATGTCCGAAATGCAATGAACATGCTGTTGTAAGCGTTGATTATATGGTTCATAAATAATTGACTTTTATTATTATTTGTAATATCATTAAATATCTTTATTAAGAATGATTTTTTTATGAAAAATATATTTATTTTTATACTTTCTATTATTATAATTGCAGTATTCTCATTTACTTTTATTAAAGTTAAAAATAATTATAATATTAGTTTTGAATATACTGACAATAAAAATACTTCTAACAACAATATAAATATAACAAAAAAACAGCTCGCAGAAAATGATGTATTCCACTTAGCAGATGTAAATTCTCCTAATATAGTAGAACCTGTATTAAATAATATAAATAAATCAATAGAAATTAGCAACTGGATTAGTATTATAATAGATGACAGCGGCAATACATTGGATTATATTGATAGATTTTTTAATTTGGCTAATCAATATGATATAACATTTGCTGTTTTGCCGGATTCATCTCACAGTATGGATTTTTCACATTATGCCTATAGCAACAATGTAAATGTGATGCTTCATATACCAATGGAAGGAAGCGACTATTTTGGAGAACAAACATTAATAAGAGTAGATATGAATAAAGATGAAATATTCAAATTACTTGACTATTCATATTCAAGAGTACCTTATGCCAATGGAATGAATAATCATACAGGTTCCGTTGCAAGCAAAAACAAAGATGTAGTTTCATATATGCTTGAATATGCTATGGCTAATAATAAATATTTTGTTGATTCTTATACAGTTGCTGGAAGTCTTATATACGATATGGCTGTTGAATATGGTGTAAAAACAGCAAAAAGATCTGTATTTCTTGATAATGAAAGAGATTACGATTCTATAGTTAAGCAATGGAGAGAATTGATAAGATTATCAAAAGAACATGGCGGAGCAATTGGTATAGGACATTATCAAAGTATAGAAACATTAAATATGCTTGAAAACAACTTGCCTATGCTTGAAGAAGAAGGTATAGTAAGCATAAATATAAATGAAATATTAAATTAAAGTTTAGAGGGATTATTTATGATTGATTACAAAGACAATATTCTTATGTGCGAGGATATAAAATTAATTGATATTGTTAATGAATACAAAACACCTTTTTACATTTACTCAAAAAATAATATTCTTGAAAAAATAAAAACTTTTAAAGAAGTTTTTTCTGATATAGATGATTTATTGATAGCTTATGCTGTAAAAGCAGAAAATAATTTATCAATACTTAAATTAATGGCTCAGGAAGGCATAGGAGCTGATGTAGTATCTATAGGAGAGATTTTAAAATATATAAAAGCTGGAGGAAATGCTAAAAATGTAGTATTTTCAGGTGTTGGAAAAACAGAAGAAGAGATAAAAAAAGCAATAGAATTAGAAATAAGACGTTTTAATATAGAGTCAATACCTGAAGCTGTAAGAATAAATACTATAGCTAAAGAACTTAAAAAAACAGTTAAATGTTCTATAAGAATTAATCCTAATGTTGATGCTCATACACATGAAAAAATTACAACAGGAGTTCATGGAAATAAATTTGGAATAAGCATAAAAACAATAAAAGAGAATGCAGATTTTCTAAAAGGATTAAATAATATAGAAATAGATTCTCTTTCAATGCATATAGGCTCTCAAATACTAGATCCTGCCCCATTAAATAAAGCTATAACAGTGATGAAAGGACTTATAGAAGAAGTAAAAAGTATTGGTTTTAATATAAAGGCTGTTGATATAGGCGGAGGATATGGAGTAAGATATGATAAAAGCTCAAATGGATTTGATTTTGAAAAGTTTAAAAAAGAAAGCATAAATTTATTAAAAGATATGAAATTAAGCATCACAACAGAACCCGGAAGATACTTTATTGCAGAGGCTGGTGCTTTGATAATGAAAGTTGAATATGTTAAAGAAGAATGGGGTAAAAAATATATAATATTAAACGGCGGTATGAATGATTATATAAGAGCTGCTATGTATGATGCTCATAATGAAATAGTTCCTCTTATAAAAAGAGATGGTAAGGAACAATATCAATTCGTAGGACCTATATGTGAAAGTTCTGATGTTTTTGCAAATGACAGAGAATGCACTACCATAGAAGATGGGGATTACGTTGCTTTAATAGATTCAGGTGCTTACGGATTTAGTATGGCAAGCAATTATAATTCAAGAACTTTGATATCTCAGGTAATGATAGATAAGAATAATCACTATATAATAAGAAAACCACAGACATTTGAAGAAATGATATCTTATGAAATTATTTAATCTTTAGCAATAAAACTAAATAGAATTTTAATATATTCTATTTAGTTTTTAGCCTCTTTCTCTCTGTTAAAAATATTTTCTTTTTTACAATAACCGCATAAGAATTCTTTAAATTTATGTACAGTATCTTTACTCATAGCATGCTCTATTAAACAAGCTTCCTCATCTGCAACTTTCTCATCCACATTTAATACTTTAGTTAAGAAATAATAAAATATTGCATGCCTTTCAGCTATATCTTTTCCTATTGCTCTGCCTGATTCTGTAAGTTCTATGTCTCCGTAATGCTCATGTTTTATATGACCTAATTTTGAAAGACTTTTAATTGCAGTATTAACACTAGCTTTAGAACGTCCAACTAAATCAGCTATATCTGTTATTCTAATGGCTTCTTTAAAATTTTTCTCTACTTCTAAATTGTAGATAGTTTCTAAATAATTTTCTAATATAGGTGTTATTTCTTGTTTCATAATAGTGATTTTAATATAAAAATATTATAAGTCAATATTTAAATTAAATATTTTTACTTAATTTGAATTAAATTAGTTAATAAAATATTATTGATATTATATTTTGACAAAATATGAATTTTTATTATATTTATGATAAATAGTTGTATATTTGTAAAAAAAATATATAATTTGTATCAATAAAAATATATTATCCTTGGTGGTTTTGATTATGGAAAAAGAACTTATTTACTCTGTAGAAGATGATGATAATATAAGAGACCTCATCAAATACACAGTTGAAGAAGCAGGATATACTATAGAATGTTTCTCAAATGGTAATGATATGCTCACTGCATTAAAAACAGCCACTCCTAATTTAGTATTGCTTGATATTATGCTTCCTGATATAGAAGGAACAGAAATATTAAAAGTAATAAGGACAGATTACGCTCATCTTCCTATTAAAGTTATCATGCTTACAGCAAAGGCTAGCGAAATTAATATAGTTACAGGACTTAATTTAGGTGCTGATGATTATATTCCTAAACCTTTCTCTGTATTGGAGCTTCTTGCTAGAATAAAGGCAAATTTAAGGAAGAAAGATGTAAGACTTGATGCTGAAGAGTTGAATTTTGGAGAAATAAAATTAATAGTAAAGAAAAGAAGTGTGTTTGTTGGAGAAAGACAGGTTATATTAACTCAGAAAGAATTTGACCTTTTAAAGCTCTTAATGGAAAACGCTAATAATGTAGTTGACAGAGATACCATGCTTGAAGAAGTATGGGGTGTAGACCATTCTATGGAAACTAGAACTATTGACATGCATATAAAATCTATTAGACAGAAATTGGATTTACAAAAAGAAAATATCATAACTGTCAGAGGCATGGGCTATAAATTAACAGAAATATAATAATATTTAAGAAACTATGATTAAGAATATATTTTATAAATCATTATTGATACTTATACTATCAAGTGCTTTAATGTTTATAGGTATATTATTTACTGTACAATATAATAATATCATGTACAGCCAAGTAATGATAGTTAATATTATAGAAATGCTTGAAAAAGAGATAGACTTATATGATATACAAACAGAAGATGCTTTTAGAAAGTTTGTACTTCAATCTGATAAAGAAGAATTAAGAATAAGTGTTATCTCTACCAACGGCGTAGTAGTTGCAGATACGCTTGCCGATACCTCAAAAAATCCTATGGGAAATCATACAAATAGAAGCGATGTTATAGAGGCATTGCATAGTGTAGAAAATGCCCCAGCATTTTCTATAACTACTTCTATTAGCCAAAAAACTCCATACATATATGCTTCAAAAAAAATAAAAGCTGATGACAGCAGGGATTATATATTAAGAGTTTCAATACCTATAGATTCCGTTAATAAATATTTAATAAGTTTCTTATTTACAGCAGTTATGGTTATAGGTGTTGTTATTATAATTATGGCTTTAGTTCTTCCTTTAATGAGCAGAAATATAATGATTCCTTTCTATATTATAAAAGAAACTTTGGATAATATTTATAATAACAAATCAACAAAACCTAAAAATCTTACAGGATATAATGATATTAATACTATACTCTATGATATAAATGAGCTTGCTGTAAGTTTAAACGAAAATATAATAGGATATCAAACAGAAAAAGAAAAACTTAATTATGTATTAGAAAATATAGCACAAGGTATTATTGCAGTTAACAAGAATAAGGGTATATTTTTCATAAATCAATATACTATGGATCTATTAGAAATATCTGATTCTAATGTTAAAAATTTAAACGAAGTCATTAAAGACAATGAAGTTATGGAAAGAATTAATAATGCAATAGAATTAAAAAGATTTTCTAAATTTGATGTTAAAGAACATACTATGGATATAGAGATAAGTATTATACCTATACTTGACAATGAAAATATATCAGCTTTAATAAAATTTGAAGATGTTACTGATATAAGAAAGGTAGAAATAGAAAAGCAGGATTTCTTTATAAATGCTTCGCATGAATTAAAAACCCCTCTTACATCAATATTAGGTTATTCTGAACTTTTAATGGCTACAGGAGGCGGTAAAAATTTAGCCGACTTCATAAAAAGAATAAATAATGAAGCTTTAAGAATGAAAGACCTTGTTATAGACATGCTTACATTGAGCAGAATAGAAGCTAATTGGAAAGAAACAGTTGATGAAAAACTAGATATAAAAGAAGTTATACTAAATGTATTTGAAAGCAATAGAATAAAAGCTGAACAAAGAAATATGAGTATAGATTTAGATATAGAATCTGCTATTATAATGGCTAATAAAGAAAAAATTACGGAAGTAGTAAATAATTTAGTTGATAATGCCATTAAATACACTGATGACGGAGGAATTGTAAAAATATCTCTTAAAAAGAAAGATTCTAAAGCTATATTTTCAGTAAAAGATACAGGATGCGGTATTGCCCCTCAATATTTAAATAGAATATTTGAGAGATTCTTTAGAGTAAAAAATAACAAATATTTAAAAGTTCAAGGTACAGGATTGGGTTTAACAATAGTAAAAAATATTTGCAATTATTATAATGCTGATATACATATAACAAGCGAAGAGAATGTAGGAACTGAAATGACAGTTGTTTTCAATTTATATAAAGATGTTGAAAAACTTGAAAATAAAGAAAAAATAGAAAATAGTATAGAAACTAAAGAAAAATAATATTTTATATAGTAATTTTTTAATTTGATAAAAATTATTTTTACATTATTGAAAAATACCCTATTATACTATATAATTGTTAGATAATTAAAACAAAAGGAGTATTTAAAATGAAAAATGTAACTATAAAAATAAATGGAATGGGATGTCAAAATTGTGTT
This sequence comes from uncultured Brachyspira sp., assembly GCF_944390595.1. Taxonomy (GTDB): domain Bacteria; phylum Spirochaetota; class Brachyspiria; order Brachyspirales; family Brachyspiraceae; genus Brachyspira. Next base: position 16,967 of record NZ_CALXRN010000148.1, read on the forward strand.
AAAGCTGTTACAGAAGAATTAACTTCATTGGACGGCATAAATAAAGTAAATGTAAGTTTAGAAAATGCATGTGCAGAAATTGAATATGATGAATCAAAAATTAATACAGATAAAATGATTTCTGCTATAAAAGAATTAGAATACGAGGCTAGTTTATAATAAATGTTTGCTTTTATAGAAGGTAAAGTACAAATAATATCAGAAGGTATCATCGCTCTTCTTTGCAATGGTGTTGGTTATGAAATTATAGTATCAAAAAAATTAAATGTTCAAAATGATGATAATATAAGGCTATACACACAGCTAATACATAAAGAAGATGCTATGATACTTTATGGATTCAGTTCAAGAGAAGAAAAGAAAATGTTTTCTACATTAATGTCTACTTCGGGAGTAGGTCCTAAATTAGCTATGGAAATACTATCTACATATTCAATAGACGAAATAATGCATATACTATTCAATAAAGACGTTAATATGCTTAAAAAAGTTCAAGGAATGGGACTGAAAAAGGCTGAAAAACTTTTATTTGAACTTAGAGACAAAATAGAAAAGATAGATATTAATATTTCATCATCTGCTGTTAAAAACTATAATGATAATGAAAGCGATGTAATAAAGGCTTTAATATCATTAGGTTTTTCAAATAATGAAGCTATTAAATCATTAGCGTCAATAGAAAATAAAGATAATATGAGTACAGAAGATTTAATAAGTCATGCTTTAAGAAATTTAAGTTCTATATAATTATTTATTTTTTATTAAAATTATTGAAAATAACTGATTACAATATATAATATTCTCATTTAACAATTATTATCATCACGAGGTATAATTAAAATGGAAATAATAATAAAAAAAGCTGAAATTAAAGATGTTTTTGATATTAGTAAACTTCATGCTATATGTTGGAAAGATGCATATAAAAATATTATACCTAATTCATATTTAAAAAAAATATATTTAGATGATTGGTGTGAAGAATTTGAAGATGGAATAAATAACAAAACTAGAGAAGCGCATATTGCATATATAGATGATAAACCAATAGCAGTTATTTCTCATGGAAAAAGCAGATGCAATATGGAAAATTATGGAGAGATAATATCATTATATGTTCACCCTATATATCAAGGTTCAGGAATAGGAAGCATGCTGTTAAAACATGCTATTGAATATATAAAAAAAGAATCAGGATATAGTAATATATGTCTTTGTGTGTTCGATAAAAATGAAAATGCCAAAAAATTTTATGAGAAAAATGGATTTAAAAATTCAGGTAAAAAAAATACTCTAAAAATAGATAATGAAGATATAGAAGAAAGTGTTTATATATATAGTGCAGATTGAAATTTAAACTGTCTTATGATATAATAAACCATTATACATACATGGGGTATATTATATGAATAATACAATGACTTTAATAATAGGTCTGATACTTACTTTTATCATATTAAGTATTGCAAGAAGAATCATTTTTAATATAAGAAGCAGAGGAAAGTTTAAAAATATAAAAATAGATGATGCTATTTCTATTTATAAAAACAATAAAGATATTATATTAATAGATGTAAGAAGCTATTCAGAAGTTCAGCAAAGCGGATATATAAAAAATAGTATAAATATAGCTTTAGATGATTCAAAATTTGAAGAGAAGATGTCTAAACTTGATAAAAATAAAGAATATATAGTATATTGTGCAAGCGGAAGCCGTTCAGGCATGGCATGTCTTCGTATGTATAAAATGGGATTTAAAAATATATACAATATTACTCATGGAGGCTATTTTCAGCTTTCACCTCATTTGAATTAATTTATTATTGTACTTGCATATAAATTATTTTAATGATATTGTATATTTAAGGTTTTATATTATAACAATAATAAGGATAAGGCTTTGATGAAAAAGACAATATTTTTTATACTATCTATATTTTTAATTCAATATAATCTTTTATTTAATGATGTTGTTAATAGTATTGTCGGTATAGTTGGTTCTATGCCTATAACTTATGAGGACTTTATAAGCAGAAAGACATTTTTAACACTTCAGGCTAGGTCTGTAGGTCAGAAAGTAAATGATGATATGGTTTATAAAGATTTAGTAGAAGAGAGAATAATGTATTTAAAACTCAAAGAATACAATTATGTTATAGAAGATACTGATGTAAGCAGAAGATTGGAAAATATTGCCAAACAATACAATATGACATTGGATCAATTTTCTAAACAGCTTAAAGCAGAAGGAATATCTTACGAAGAATATAGAAATTCTATAAAAAAGCAAATAGCTATGGAAAATTTATATGGCCTTGTAATAAATAATAATGAGATAACAGATGCTGAAGCAGACGAGTTTTATAATAATGCTAAAGATAAATCAGTATTTGAAGTAGATACATTAGTTAAACTTTCATGGATATTTTTCAAAGCAAGTACATTTACAGAAAAGGGAGAAAAGCAGGAATTAGCAGGCAAAGTTAGAGCAATGGCGGCAAGAGGTCAGGATTTCTCGGAACTTGCTGCAAAATACAGCGATGATGAAGCTACCAAAAATAATGGTGGAGATTTAGGATATAATCTTTTATATGATGCAGGAAAAAGATCTTTGCCAGCACAGGTAAATGCGGGATTAACTTTAGCTAAAAGAGGATATAAAGTAGGTACTGTAAGCAGTGTACGTGAATTAGTTGGAAAAGGTTTTTACATTGTTAAAATAGTTGGAATTGAAAAAGATATGGAAAGCATAAGAACTAGAGTAAAAAATTATCTAGGCGAATCACGCATGAGAGAATCATTTATAAAATGGCTTGATGAAGAAACTAAAAGAGTTTCTGTTCAATTATATAAATAAATTATATAAGAATATAAAAAACGGACTTATTCTTTATAAAGAGTAAGTCCATTTTTATTATCCAAAATTATTTAACTTTTATTTCTATAGTCTTACTTTCAACTCTTTTATTCTGTACTGTAATTTTTATAGTTCCTTTTTTACTGCCTGATTTCACCCAAAAAGAATAATAACCGCCTTCAAGTACAGGATTATCATTTCCTATAAGCTCCCCTGCCCCTTCAACAGTTATTTTGACTGCCTCATTAATATAAGTAAGTCTGTTTCCTATAGCATCTACAGCTTTTATAGTAACTCTAGTGCAATCCCAAGCAGAACCATTATTTATAGAATTTATTTCATTATCATCAGATTTTACTTCTAATTCTTTAAAAGTAGGATTTTTTAGATAATTTTTTTCTATAACAGCTTTTCCGTCTATATATCCTATTACTTTAGCATCTTCCCAATTCATAGAACTTACACCCGGAACATTTCTTTCCATTTGTATTATAACAGGAGGATGCTCCAAACCTTGATATTTTCCGGAAGCAGGATACTCTTTAGCTAAAAGCTCTCCTTTATAGTAAAATTCAACATAATCACAGTTTGTAGAAACCATTAAAGGAGCAACACCTCCTATGGATCTCTCACCTCTTGCATATATGGTTATAGGTTCTAATACTATTTCACAGTCTTTATCCATTTGAGATGAATAAACGCTGGCGGCCAATTTAGGATTTCTAAACATATCATAAACACCATGATAGCATATTCTGTCTCCGGAACCAAAATCATAATGCGTATGATAATCAAATGCACACCATCCTGTTGAACCTGATATATTTTTATCTATAGCAACGGCATTAATTACATCATAATGTCTTTTAGTATGTTCTATTAATCTCTCTTCACAGTCCTGCATTTTAGTAGGGAACATGTGTCCGTTATATTCTGTTATCATATAAGGAACATTTTTATCTAATTTAGTAACAAACCTTTGTGCTCTTATAGGATCAGATATTCCGTCACAGTTAAAATCATTCATAGTATAAACATCTTCTAAAAGCTCGCTTCCCATTATATATCTTACACCGCCTGTTGCTCTTGTTTTATCAAGTTTATGAGCTGTTTTATTGGTTTCTTTATAAAAGCTGTGATTATCCTGACTTTCATTTATTCTCACTCCCCATATAATTATAGAAGGATGATGAAAATCTCTTTCTATCATATCTTTTACATTTTCTATTGACACTTTCTGCCAATTTTTATCACCTATATGCTGCCATCCAGGTATCTCTTCAAAAACCATTAATCCTATTTCATCGCATCTGTCTAAAAAATGTCTTGAAGCAGGATAATGCGAAGAACGTACTATATTTAATCCCATATCAAATTTTAATATATCAGCATCTTTTTTCTGTATTCTCTCAGGCATAGCATAACCAACATAAGGGAAACTTTGATGTCTGTTTAATCCCCTTAATTTGATTTTCTCTCCATTCAAGAAAAAACCATTATCTTTAAACTCTGCATCTCTGAATCCTATTTTTATAGAAACCATATCATCATTAGAAAGCGAAGCATCTAATTTATAAAGTCTTGGATTATTTATACTCCAAACTTCTATTCTATCAGAATTTATATGTTCATTAATTTCAATATCCGTAAATAATTCATCTTTTTTTAATGATATTTCTTTTTTTATCTCGCATATATGATATTCTCTATTATATAAATTAATACTAATAGTTTCTTTTACAGCTTCTTTTTTAGTATTTCTTATTCTAATTTTTCCAGTTAAAGTTTGATTTGCAAGTCCTGTAAGCATTACATTTTCTATAGAAATATTATCCACTATTATTACTTGAACTTCTCTGTATATTCCTCCGTAACATAAATAATCTATTTCATTACCAAAAGGGGGTATATCCTCACGTTCTACGCTGTCAAGTTTAACAGCTATAATATTATCTCCATCTTTCAAATAATCTGTTATATCATGTACAAAAGGCAAATATCCGCCTTTATGCTCTCCAAAACTTTCCCCATTAATAAATACTTCGCATGCCGCCATAGCACCTTCAAAATTAATCAATACTCTTTTATTTAATAAATTCTGTTTATTATATTTAAAAACATTCTGATATCCTGAAATTAACCAAGTATCTGATTCATCAAAATAATGAAGAGGTATTTCATGTACTGTATGAGGCAATGTTACTTTTTCACCATTTAGATTAATATCTGTTTTAATATTATTATCCCATTCTTTAAAAAACTTCCAATTAGTATTGAAATTTATTATTTCTCTCATTTTTTATACATACTCCATAATTTTATTATGAAATATTTTATACTTAAAATAATAAAAATCAATTAAACTTTTATAATAATTTTTAATTAAATATAACTATATGAAATGTTAAATAACTTGCAAATAAGCACCACAATAAATAAGGCACAAGCAATAAAGATGATAACTTAGAAATATTTTTAAATTTAAATATGGTTATTATAATCATTATATCCAAAATAATTATTTCTATTAATCCGAATAACGGCTGCTTTAAACCAAAGAAAATATAAGTCCACAGAGAATTTAATATTAATTGTATAATAAAAACTACAATAGCTTTTTTATCCATAGGTTTTGTATTTATTATTGAAACTGACACAGCAAGAAGTATATAAAGTATACTCCAAGCTATAGAAAATAATAAATTAGGCGGATTTAACGAAGATTTATTCAAAGAGTTATACCATACAAAATTATCGGCCTTTACACTTATTCCTCCTAAAAATCCTATTAGAAGACATACAAATATTGAAATTATTAATGTAACTATAAATTTTTTATTCATGTTAACAACACCTCAAAACTTTATAATCAATATTATATGTCAATTATAAAAAATAATAATCACTATATAGTTTGAAGTTTGTCTAATAATAGAGCTTTTTAGGCATAAGCATCTACATTATTGCCTTTATTTGAAGAGCTTGCTATAGCTGCTCTAGTAACTCCTCCTGAAACATAAACTCTCTTACATTCCGGACATATATTAGTTTTTAAAGTTACATTCTGAAATATTACCTCTCCGCCGCTTTTCTCTGCTGCTCTTTCATTATTAGCAACATGTTCCTGTTCATGTGAAGCCACAAGAGAAGGTGCACTTGAAGGATCTATACGAGTAGGACTTTTAAATGATACGCCTATATCATTAGAACCATCCTGATATGTTCTTGAGGCACAAGTTTTACATACTCCTACTTCGCTTATAGGTGTTTTTTCTCTAGCTTCCTGAACAATATTAGCTATATTATTGCTGCTGTTTCTATTTCCTATACTATTGCTGTAAGGAGCATTATTACGAATAGCTATTTCCATAATTTCATACCTCTTAAATTATATTTAATTCTACCCCTATATTAAAATTATAAACCTATAAAAATAAATATCAACTTATTTTATGTTTATATATGTTGTTATGTTTACTAATTAGTAAAAATTATTGATTATTTTGCAAATTTTTTTATTTTATAATCATAGTTTTATTATTTCCGACAATAGAAACGGTATTTTATAATTTGGATTTTATAATGAAAAATATAATTATTTTGTTATGTATTATAATATTTAATATGTCTTTTTTATTTGCTCAAAATGATGAGTTAATGGAAAGCATAAAGAATAATGATATAGATAAAGTAAAAACATTATTAAGAGACGGAGTTAATTTAGACATATACAACATTAAATACGGAATGACTCCTTTAATGTATGCTACAGAGCTTGGAAATATTGATATAGTAAATGAATTATTAGATTTCGGAGCTAAGGATTTCGATTTTGCTTTTTATGTTGCATGTTCTGAAGGAAATTGGGATATAGCAGAAAGTATAATGAAAGCAGGGGCAAGCAATTATAACCTTGCTTTATCCTATGCAGCAATAGGCGGACAATTAGATATAGTTCAAAAACTTATGGATTTAGGAGCAAAAGATATTAATCCGGCATTAGTATCAGCATGCGAAGGCAATAGTTTAGAGGTTGTTCAATATTTAATAGAAGCAGGAGCTAATGTAAATACCAGAGCCTATATAGAATCCTACAGAAATTATAAAGGTGCAGAAAGAAAATCACCTTTAACTGCAGCTACAAATATTGATATAATAAGAGAACTAGTAAATGCCGGAGCAAGCAACTTGAATGAAGCTATTATATACAATGCAGAAACTATATCTACAAATTTTGATAGTACATATTCAACTGAAATATTAAATGAATATATAAATCTAGGTGCCGATGTAAATGCATCTAGTACAAATGATGGAAAGACATTATTAATGTATTTAATAGAAAAAAGACAATTAGATTTTGAATTAATAAAAAAAGTGATAGAATTAGGTGCTGATGTAAATGCACGTGACAGAAATGGAAACACTGTTTTAATACGTGCTGTTATGTATGAATATGAAGCTCCTGTAGAAGACACTAATTTGAATAAAAAAGTATATAGAACTATAGGAACTCCTATAAATATAATTGAAGAACTTTTAAAAGCAGGTGCTAATCCTACAGACAGAAACAGCTATGGAAATACGGCATACAGAATAGCTGCTAAAAAGAAAAGAGATGATATAATTAAGCTTTTTGATGAAAATAAAAAATTACCATAATAAAATAATAATATTTTCTATTATGGTAATATATAAATTATTTTTCAAAAGGATATTTTATTTTCCAGCTTCTGCGTAATGTATCCATTATATTCATTACTCTTAAAATATCCTCATGAGGCATTTCTTTGCATTCTAATTTTCCAGTATTGATAGCATTTACACATGATAATATTTCGTATTCATAACCAGTAATTTGCTTAGGTACTTTTATAGTTTTTATTATTTTTCTGTCTAATGAATAAACAGTTATACTTTCAGGATTATTAATATTTTTTATAACCATATAACCCTTATCGCCGTTTATAACACCTTCCCTATTAGTTAAAGCTGACATTGTACTATTTAACACAGCCATTTTGCCGTCATCAAATATTAATGTAATTGAGTTTTGTTCATCTACGCCTTTTTTAGTTTTTACACATGATGAATCTATCTTCTTTATTTTATTTCCGAAAACCATTAAAGCAAAATTAATAGTATAAACTCCTACATCAAGCAAAGCTCCTCCTGCTAATTCAGGTTCTATTAATCTAGGAACTTTATTAATTACATATCCCAAATTAGCAGTAAGAGAAGTTACTTTCCCTATTATTCCGCTTTTTATAGTATCATTAATAATTTGTCTGCTTGGCATATATCTAGTCCAAATTGCATCAGTAAGAAGAAGTTTTTTCTTTTTAGCTAGTATCAATACCTCTCTTGCCTGTTTAGTGTTAACAGTAAAAGATTTTTCACATATAACATGCTTATTATTATTTAAGCATAATTTTATATGTTCATAATGATGAGAATGCGGTGTTGCTACATATACTAAATCCACCTTATCATCTTTAAGCATTTCTTCATAAGAACCGTAAAATTTTTTAAATCCATATTTTTTAGCAAATGCTTTGCTTCTTTTTAAATCTCTGCTGCTTACTGCATAAGATTCTACTTCTTTCATTTTAGAAATAGTCTTTGCCATAGATTCAGCTATATGCCCGGATCCTATAAAGCCTATATTTATTTTTTTCATTTATTACCCCTCATAAAAATAAATTTTGATACATTAGATAATATTAAAATTTACTTTATTGTCAATATTATTAAAAACTATATACTTGAATTTTTATGTTTTTAATAATATATTATATTCCATTATGGAAGAGAATATAAACGAAACGCAACAAGAAAATAATAATGCAGATTCCCTAAATACTGCAGATAATTCAAATAAGGAAGAAATTGCAGAAAATAATAAACCTGATTATAGGGAATTTACTGTTTCATTATCCAGTATAGATTATGAGGGGCCGCTTTCTATACTTTTTGATATGCTTAAAAGAAGTGAAAAGAATATATACGAAGTTTCTATATTGGAGATTATAGATCAATTTGTAGAGTATTTAAAAGCACAGGCAGCATTAAATTTGGACTCTACAGGAGATTTTTTAGTAGTAGCTTCTGAGTTTCATTTATATAAATCTAAAATGCTTCTTCCTCATGATATGGATGATGATAAATTTACAGACAGGCTTAAATTTGAAATAGTAGAACAAATGCTTGAATTCCAAAGATACAAAATGGTTTCGGAAGAGCTTGACAGACTTCAGGATGTATCAGATTCTATATTTGAGCGTAAAGATACAGAAAGGGTTAAATTCTTCCAAAATATAGAATCCATTGAGGACAATGAGGTTGCTTGGAAAGATATTACCCTTTATGATTTAGTTTATGCTTTTACAAAAGTGCAGTTTGTTCCGGAAACAGATTTAGCGGTACTTTCAGGTATGTCAAATTTCCATATAGATAATGCAATTGATATGATACGCATAAAACTTTCGGAAAGTGCATTTTTTCCTTTTATCGTGTTATTTAAAGACGGTGTCACTAAAAGACAGCTTGTTACATTCTTTTTGGCTATATTAGAGCTAGTTAAAGAAAAAGAAATTCTGCTTAAACAAGAGATGAGATTCAAAGAAATATATGTATTTAAAAGAGATGAAACTCTTATGCCTAAATCAGAAGAGACAGCAAAAGAAGAAAATAACGATAATACAGAAGAAGTTTCTAATAATGCGGAAGTTAATGAAAATACCGAATATAATTCTTCAGAAGAAAATGATGAGAATGTTTCTAATAACGAAAATTCAGATAATCAAAGTTAATAAAATTTTTAATATTTAAATTATGTACAAATATAAACCCAAAGATAAAGAAGAATTAAAAGCATTAATAGCAGATAATAATATATATTTAGGAGATATTGATACTTCATTAATAACAGACATGTCGCATTTATTTTCAAAAACTAATAGAAAAGATTATTCAGGAATAGAAAATTGGAATACAGAAAATGTTATTAATATGGAATCTACCTTTAGTATATTTAATAACGATTTTGACATCAATATAAATAATTGGAATGTTTCTAAAGTTGAAAATATGAAAAGAATGTTTTCAGGCTGCACTAGATTCAATCAGCCTTTAGACAAGTGGGATACTTCAAAAGTAAATAACATGGAAGGAATGTTTTTTACTTGTATTAAATTTAATCAGGATATTAATAATTGGAATGTATCTAATGTTAAAAATATGAGCAATATGTTTTATCAATGTAAAAATTTTAATCAGCCTTTAAATAAATGGAATGTTTCTAAAGTTGAAAATATGACAATTATGTTTGCAGGTGCTTATAATTTTAATAAGTCTTTAAATGATTGGGATATTTCTAACGTAAAATATATGGGTTCCATGTTTTATAATGCAAAAAGTTTTAACAATCCTTTAGATAAATGGAATACTATAAAATTAGAAAATATTTCTAGTATGTTTTATAAGGCATTGATGTTTAATCAAGATTTATCTTCTTGGAATTTATCTAATGTATTGAATGCAGATTCAGTATTTGAAAAATCTTTATTAGAAAAAAATAATAAAATCCCTATACAATTTATAGTTGCTGAATATGTAACAGCAAAGAAAAAATCATCAAAGATTGAACAGCTTGAAATAATAAAAAATAATGTAAAAGAAGCATATAAAAGCATCATTAATTATAATAATAAAATATACACTGATTTTAAAATAATGCTTGAAAATGAATTTTATACAGAATTAGCAGAATTAAAAACTAATAATGATGATGCAGTAACGTTTAATAACATAGAAGATATAGAAAATTTTGTAAATAATCACTATGATAAAAAGAATAATACAAAATTAAAATTTATTGGTGATATAATCAAGGAAAAAGAAATAAAAGTTTTTGATAAAGATAAATCAAAAATTATAAGTGATAAAATAATAAAGTATATTTATTTACAATATCTTAATTTGAAAAAATATATTTATAAAATACAAACACTTGATAATATTATTAATTTTCTTGATGAAACAAGTTTTAAAAATTGTATAAGAGAAATATATATTAATTCTAAAAAAAATGTTTCCACTTTAGTTTGCGGTATATATACTGATGATAATATGTTAATTGAAATGTATAATAGAGAAAATAGTTCATTATTATTTATGAAGATTTTAGCATTGCATACTGATAGTAAATTTGCTTTAAGTTTATTATATAATGTTTTTGCTAGAAATAAAAAATCTTCAATTAAAAAAGAGTCTATTGGCTTATTAAATTCTATTGCTGAAAAAATGAATTTAGAATTATATGAATTAGGTTTCAAGGTAGTATATGATTTTGGATTTAATAAAAGAGGAGAAAAAATCATAGAAGTAAATGATAATAAATATAAAATCTCTCTTAAGAACAATAACACTGTAGAATTATTTGATATTAATAATAAAAAACAATTAAAATCAATACCAAAAAACTTTCCGAAAAATATAAAAGAAGAAATAAAGCATATTAGAAAAGAGATTCCAAATATATTAAAAAGCCAGAATTACAATTTAATAAAAATTTTAATAAGCGGTAAAAAATATAATTATAAATTCTGGAAAGATATTTTTATTGATAATCCTATAATGAATAAATATGCTGTTAGTTTAATTTGGAATCTGTATGACGAAAATTTAATCTTCAAAACTTCTTTCAGATATTTAGGAGACAGCAGTTATACTGATTGTGATGATAATAATGTTGTAATAGATGAAAATTGTTATATTAATTTATCCAGTGTATTTGACTTAAGCAAAGAAGATATTACAAAATGGAAAATGCATTTAAATGATTATGAGATATCACAGCCTATAAATCAATTTCCAATCATTAATATTGAAAATTTAGACAAGTCAATAAAAAAACTTCAAAATATGGAAATAGTTTATTCAAGTTTAAAAGCATTTACAAACAGATATTCTATGAATGCTATTTATGAATTTTCAGAAAGTATATTTTATTTTGAAGATTTTAAAAAAGATAAATTTACTATTAAAATAGAGTTTGATGAATATATTAGTAATGGAGATATTGTTAAAATTGATATATCATTTACTAATAGTGAAAATAAAATGGTTGAAAATAGATTTATATACTATTGGCTTGTTTTGATGATAATTGATTTCAAAAAAGAAGAACTTTTTTATTAATCAAATATTAGGATTTTAATTGTGTATACACCAAAAAATAAAATAGAATTAAGAAGTTTAATAGAAAATAATAATATTTATCTAGGAGATATTGATACTTCATTAATAACCGACATGTCTATGCTTTTTGATAAGCCTAATTTTTCATGTTTTGAAGGTTCCTACAATGAATATGAGAATTACAATGTAAGAATAGATTTTTCAGGAATAGAGAAATGGGATACCTCTAATGTTATCACAATGAAATCAATGTTTCATAATATAAAAAATTTCAATATAAATATTAATAATTGGAATGTATCTAATGTTTTAGATATGAGCTATATGTTTTACGGGGCTGAGAGCTTTAATCAGCCTTTAGATAAATGGAATATAAGCAATGTAAAATCTATGATTTGTATGTTTAAAAATGCTGTAAATTTCAATCAAGATTTGAATGCTTGGAAAATAAATAATTATACAGATATTAAAGATATGTTCATAAATACCTCTATAGAAAAATATCCATTATGGTATAGTTAATATAAATTTGTAAAATAAATATAAAGGATTATAATTTTATATTTTACAATATTCAGTATTCAAAAATTATTATTTTTATGATATGATTATATACCATGGATACTTTAAAAAACAAAATCAAATTAATAGCTACAGATTTAGACGGTACATTGCTCAATAATAATAAAGAAATTAGTGAGTATAACAAAAAAATATTATTAGAGCTTATTAATAATCATAATGTAGAGCTTATATTATCAAGCGGAAGACCATTTGAAGGAGTAAAAAATTATAATAAACTTCTTCAAAATAACAATTATTCAATAATATTTAATGGTGCATCTATAGCTGATAATGAAGGGAATATTATATACAGAAAAACACTTGAAGAAAATGTTTCAAAAACAGTTATAGAACTATCAAAAAATTATAATGTATGTATTCATGTATATGACAATGGAAAATACATTGTTTCAAAAGAAGATTTTTATATAAAATCTTATGTTCAAATAGAAAAAACTGTTAATGTAGTATACGGATTAGAAAATATAAATGATTATAATTTTGATAAAATGCTCATTTTAGGTGAAAGAAATATTTTGGATGAACTTAAAAAAGAAATAGATTCTAAAATTAATGTTAATTCCTGCTTTTCTGGTGAGAAGTTTTTAGAAATAATATCTAAAGAAGCTAATAAAGGAAATGCTTTAAAATGGCTTTGTGAAAAAAAAGGAATATCTATAGAAAGTGCTGCTGCTTTTGGTGATAATTTTAACGATATAGAAATGATAGAATATGCAGGAACTGGTGTTGCTATGGGTAATGCCGAAGAAAGAGTTAAACAAAAAGCTGATTATATAGCACTTTCAAATAATGAAGAGGGTGTAGGAATATTTTTAAAAGAAGCATTTGAATTATAATAAATAATTATTAATATTTATTTCTTTTATAATATTATTTTCATGATAATATACTATTCCAAAATTATCATTAAAAAAGCAATTATTATTATTATATAGTGTTGATATATTTTTTAATGACCCATTTTGAAGATTATAATAATTAATATTTATGCAGTTATCCTGAAAATCTAAAGCTATTAAATTATTTTTATAGCAATATAATTTTCCATGCACTTCATTATTTTTATCTGGACTAAATAAATTTGCCTCTATAGTTTCATAGCTTTCTAAATATTTATATTCATTATCATCATCTGTTTTTATATCATCTATATTATAAAATATTAATTGATTATAAATAACATTTTCATCATTAAAATTTGTATTATCAGAGGCCAAAACAAATTTTTTATTATCTATAAAAGTTAAAGGTCTGTCCCAATTATAACCGCTTATATATTCATTAACAACATCTGCTTGGCATTTTTCATACTCTTTCAAAAAATCATCAATATTAAAACAACTAACAGCATCTACAGGATTCCATACCCAGCCGTTAGATAAAAAATGTTTATAATCTTTTGATACTAATAAATTGCTGTGAAAATAATCTATACCAAATTGTTTTTCATCTCTGTTTATATCTGTTATCATCTCTTTAGTTTTTAAATTCATTATATTAAGCATATTCCATTTTGTTTGGGTAATTATATGTATTTCATTATTAATAATGCAAAATTCATTTGAATAGCTTGACACTTCAGAATGATAATCTTCTCTTGTTAGACTTATAATTTCTAATGTTTCTATATTTACAACTGCTGAATTTAATCCCTTCTCCTCAGTTATGCATATATAAGGATACATTAATTTTAAAACTATAGTTTCTTTATTGGCATTTATATTTTCTATTTTTATTAATTGTTTATATTCATTAGCTTTTTTATTATAAACAATTAAAAAAGAATCATCTGTAAATAAAAAATATTTATCTATGTTATTATCATTCAATATAATAGATTCTATCAAAATGTATCCGCCTGTACTTAAATACTGCAAATCAAATATATATTATATATTGAAGTTAATATTTAACAATATATAATAAATTTCATGGAAGAATTAAGTTTAATAAAAAGTAAAATAAAAGATATAAAACAAGAACTTATAAATATACGTAGAGATATACATTTAAATCCGGAATTATCATCTGAAGAATTTAGAACAATGGATATAATATCTAAGTATTTGAATTATCACAATATAAAACATCAAACAAATATTGCAGGCACAGGAATAGTAGCAGACATATACGGAAAAGATAGAAGTTTTACGGTAGGATTCAGAGCTGATATGGATGCATTGCCAATAAATGATTTAAAGCATTGCGATTATGCTTCAAAAAATAAAGGTGTATGTCATGCATGCGGACATGATGTTCATACTGCAATTAATATGGGAATAGCTAATATATTTTCAAATAATGACAATAAAATAATACCTCCATGTAATATTAGACTAATATTTCAGCCGGCAGAAGAAACTGTAGGCGGGGCATTGCAGATGATAAAAGAAAATGCATTAGAAAATGTAAATGTTATATATGCACTTCATGTATCTTCAAATATAGATACAGGTTATATTCAAATAAATGATAGTATTGTAAATGCAGAATGTTTAGATTTCAAAATAAAAGTTTATGGTAAAAGTTCTCATGGAGCTAATCCTGCAGGCGGTGTTGATGCTATTGTTATAGCATCAAAAATAATAAATGATTTACAAACCATAATAAGCAGAAATATTCAAGCAGAAGACAGTGCTGTTATTACTATAGGAACAATAAATGGAGGCAATGCTTCTAATATAATATGCGATTATGTAGAGATGACTGGCACTATAAGAGCATTAAAAGAAACAACTATGCAAAGAATAAAAAACAGAATAAAAAAGATAATAAAATGCATATCAAATTCTTTTGACGGAGATGCTGAGTTTATAGAACTTGTTTATTATCCAAGTCTTATTAATTGGAAAGATGCTTCTAATATCATAAAAGAAAATGCTGTAAAATTACTTGGCGAAAATAAGGTATTGGAATTAAAACCGTCATTGGGTTCTGAAGATTTTTCTTATTTTATACAAAATAAGCCCGGAGCATTTTTCAATATAGGTTCAAGAAATGAAAAAAAAGGTATAATACATAAAGCCCATCATGGATTATTTGATGTTGATGAAGATTGTATAGAGATAGGACTTACTTTACAAATAATGAATCTTTACAGCAGTTATTTAAATAAAGACTTATTTTGGATAGGAAAAGAAAGGCAATATTAAAGCCCAATGAAATAGTTATTCCATTGGGCATAAAAATTATTTATTTTATAATTTCTTTTTTTAACCAAGAATCTAAATCATACAAAAAATCTTCTTTATACTTAAAGTCATTCATGCCAAATCCATGACCTCCTTCCGGATATATATGTAAAGCTGTTTTAACATTATTTTTAAGAAGGGAATTAAAATACCATATACTATGTCCTAACGGCACAACTTTATCATCAAATGCTGCTACTATAAAAGTAGGAGGAGTATTAGAAGATACATGTTTTTCAAGACTATATTGTATTTCTAAAGGATGTCCATTCTCTAAATCACCTATTAAATTTTTTCTTGATGATATAACATTTGCAATTTGCATATCAAAAGAAATTGCAGGATATAATAGTATAGCAAATGCAGGTACACCTTCATTCTTAGAATATATAGAATAACTTGCCGCTAAATGTCCTCCAGCTGAACTTCCAAATACACCTACTTTTGAAATATCAAGTCCGTATTCACCAGCTAATTCTTTTATAATATCATAACTGCGTTCTACATCTTCAAGAGGAATTTGATGAACTTTGTTAGGCATTCTATATTTAAGTACAAAAGCACTAACTCCTCTATCATTAAACCATTTTGCTACATCAAATCCTTCTCTTTGCATAGCAACGCCATAATATCCTCCGCCAGGCAATATTATAACACCATATCCATTTGGTGAAGAAGCTTTAAATGCATACAAAATAGGTTTAGTTACATCTCTTACCAAACCCTCTTTTTCATCATAAATCTCTTCATGTTCAATACCGCTAGTATATTCAGGCTGAACATCCTTATACAATTCTATAATTGCAGGATACTGTTCATTAGAATATGCTGTATCGAAATCTTTAGTATAAGTTATAGTTTGATGAGTACTTTCTGCTGCTGTATTACTAGATGTATCAGCAGTATTAGAACTGCATGATGCTATTAATATGCATGACAAAACAGCTATAACAAATTTAGAAAACGTCGAAAACCTCATAATTAAATCTCCTAATAAAAATTGCCCATATTATAATAAATTAAATTTTACTGTCAATGCTAAAGCATAAATATATATTATTATTTCTGTAATATAATAAATTTATTTATAGTTGACAATACTAAATTATGAAATATAATTCTATTTAATAAATTAACATACTAAGGCTAGGTACAATGAAAAAGTTTTATTTAATTCTAATAGTTTTTATTATTGTTATTTCATGTTCTAATAATAAGTCTATTGATGATAATACGGTATATGTAAATCTTGGGGCAGAACCAAAAACAATAGATCCCGCATTAAATATAACATTGCAGGGTTCTACTTATGTAACCCATTTGTTTGAATGCTTAACTACAAAATATAAAGATATAGAAATTCAGCCTGGTGCTGCTGAAAGCTGGGATATATCAGAAGACGGACTTACATATATATTTCATTTAAGAACTAATGGAAAATGGTCTGACGGAAAGCCTTTAACTGCTCATGATTTTGAATATTCATGGAAGCGTGTTGTTGATCCGGATACAGCCAGCGAGCCTAGCTATTTATTTGAGCCTATACTAAATTTTTCTAATGTTAATGGCGGATATATGCCTGTTGATGAGTTTGGAATAAAGGCTATAGATGATTATACACTTGAAGTGAAACTAGAATATCCTACTGCATATTTTTTGGAGCTTGTTAATCTTCCTGTATTTTCACCTGTTAGAAAAGATATGGTGGAACAAGACCCTGATAACTGGACTAGAAACCCTAAAACTTGTGTTGGTAATGGAGCTTTTGTATTAAAAGAAAGAAAGCCTGATGAAAGTATAACTGTTGTAAAAAATACTAATTATTGGGGTGCTGACACTATAGTTGCAGAAAAAATTAAATTTGTTCTTATGGATAATCCTAATTCTGCTGTTGCAGGTGTTAAAGAGGGTTCATTACATTTTTCTGATCAATTTCCATATCAAGATATAGATACTCTTAAAGAAGAAGGTTTAATAGATATTGCCACTAGAATAGGTACTCAATACTATGCTTTAAATACAACTAATGCAACTTTAAAAGATAAAAGAGTGAGAAAAGCATTGTCGCTTGCTATAGACAGAAACTATATAGTAGAAAATGTACTTAAATCTGGAAAACCTGCGGGGGCATTAGTTCCTTGGGGAGTTACTGATGTTGAAGGATATTTCAGAGATAATGCTGGTGAATATATAAGCACCAATAAAGAGGATTATCAAAAAAATGTAGAAGAAGCTAAAAGATTAATGGCTGAGGCTGGTTATCCTAATGGAGAGGGCTTCCCTGTACTAGAGTTTTTCCTTACTTTCAGCAATGATATACCTATGTTTGAAGCTGTTCAAAATATGTGGAAAGTTAACCTCGGAATAGATGTAAAACTTACTCAGATGGAATTTGCTCCGTTTATTCATGCATTTAGAACAGAAAGAAATTATACTATGGCTGGTGCAAGCTGGACTGGAAGTTATAATGATCCTACTACATTTTTAGGGATGTTTGTAAGCTATTCATATAAAAATCACTCATTATTTACAAATGCTGCATTTGATGAGGCTATAAGTATTGCATCCAAAACTATAGATCAGAATATAAGAATGAGAGAATTACATAAAGCAGAAAAAATACTTATAGAAGATGAGGCTGTTATAATACCTATAGCATATTTTGAACCTGCTGTATTAAAAAGTCCAAATTTGAAAGATGTATTTTATATACCTTTTGCTCAATATAAATTCTCATATTCATATTTGGAAAAATAAAATTTAATGCATTATAAAATGATATACTGCTTGTTTTTTATATAAAATTTCATATAATATGATATAAGGATAATGTCAACTTTATGGAAGATATTTTTATAGGTAAATTAATAAAAGAATTACATACAGCTTTAGATAATAGATTCAATAGATTTTTAGAGAAACATAAATTAACTGCATCGCAAATGGATATAATTATGTTTCTATATCATAATGAAAATAAAATAGTTAATCAGAGAGATATAGAAGGTTTTTTAGGACTGAGCAATCCTACCATAGCTGGTACTTTGTATAGATTAGAAAAGAAGGGATTTATAAAAAGAAAAGTAAGCAGCGAAGATAAAAGGTATAAAGAAATATATCTCACGACAAAAAGTAAAAAACTAAAAGAAATTGTATTTGAAGATATTAGAAAAAATAATGAATTAATGTTTTCTAATATGTCTGATAAAGAAAAAGAAACTTTAGTATTTATTATAGAAAAACTGCTTAATAATATACAAAATAAAAATACTCCTTTTTAATATACTTTAATTTTTTATGTATAAATAAACATTTTATTCTAATTCCAGCCATTTAAGTTTTATTACTTTGTTTTTATTTCTAA
>NZ_CALXRN010000149.1 GCF_944390595.1 uncultured Brachyspira sp.
TAAAGATTATCAAGATGGAAAAGGAAGTCAAAGATTATGGACATTAGATAAAGAAAAAGGCCAGTTAATTTTTAGAGGACATAAACAAGTACATTCTATAACAGATACTAATGATAATTTATATGAGATATATGCAGAAATAGATATACCGCCTTATAAATCTTTAACTCTCATTAGAGAGATTTTAGAAGATTATGAGAACATAGCATACATAAAAGAAAATTATAATATAGAAAATTGTCAGATTGAAAAAGAACGTTCAAGAGAAATAGCTGTTTTGCTTGATAATGATAATAAAAAAACTACACTTGATTTAATAGGAGAACTTTCCTTTTTAGAGCAAGGAAGATTAGAGATATATGACAATAAAATAGATTTTATTAGTACAAGATTTCGCAGTAATGAAGCTAAATATAAAATAAAACAATACTGTATGGGCAGGGTTGATAAAACGGTAGAAGAAGGTGAGTATTTATCAAGCTGCAGTATTAAATATGATTTATTAAAGTCTACATACAAAAATATTGATTTTGAAGAGGAAGCGAAAAAAAGGCATAGAATAAATGCACATGAGGAGTTTGAAACTTTATTAAAAAGAAAAGAAGATGCTGTGAGTTTATCTAATGAAATAATGAAAAGCAGATATTTATTAAAAGAGTATTATACATTTGAATATTATGAAACTTTAGATTTTCTAAAGTTATTTGATATAGTAGAGTTTGAATATAAAAGAGAAAACGGCACTCACTATATAAAGCCTTGTAAGTGTGAAATACTCAAACTCAATATATTTGATAATGTAATTAAGCTAAGACAATTATAATTTTTAGGGGGTAGATTATGATTACAAGTTTAGGAGTTATTGCAATAGATAATATGTCAGTAGAAGATATAGCATACAGCTATAATTATGCAGAATATATTGAATTGAAACATGATATAGATTCAGCCAAAAAAGAATTAAATATTACAAATATTTGTAATACTGATGATGCTATAAAAATTGCAGAGCACATAAATAATTTATGGAGATAAAAAATGAAAAAAAATACTAAAACTTGTAATTTATGCAGTAAGAGAGATAAATGCATACAGTTGTGCGATGATATGAAAAAAATAATAAGAAATAAAAAAAATAATAATGATATTTATTCTGATGCTACATTCAATGCATTTGAAATAGATCTATCAAATGTTATATATACTTTTGGCCTTTCAAAACTAGAAGATAGAGACAGTAAAAGAATAATAATAGCATTGCTTAAAAAAGATCAAAGAAAAATGCTTTCTTTGCTGTCAAAAGGATATACGCAGAAACAAATAGCAGAAGAATTAAAAATGTCTCAAAGCAATGTTTCCCAAAAACTGAATAATATCAAAAAAGAGCTTCAGGAATCAATGATACAAATAATGCCGTATATTTTATAATTTTTTATATAAGAAATGAATTATCCTTATATTTTTTTATATAAGTGTATGAATATAAATATAAGGATAAAACATGTCAAAAAAAAGTATAACAGAATTAAGTAAAAAAGAAACTTCATTAATAGAAAAATATATTAAGCTAAAAAATGATGAGAAAAAGAATAAAGAAAATATTGAAGATCTTAAAGATGATCTTTATAAAATATTAAAAAAACATGAAGGTAAAATCGTGCATAATGAATATAATATATCAATGCATGAAAGTATAACATATCAATACAGCGAAGCCATACAGAATATAGAAACAGAGATTGCAGTATTAAAAAAGAGAGAAGAAACACTCCAAATAGCTAGTATATCCAAAATAACAGAATATGCAAAGGTTTATAAACTAAAAGATAATAATGAAAGTAAAAATGAATGATAAGGATTAGTATATGCTTAATGAAAATATATTAAATGAAATAGGTATAAATAATAAATGGCTTGCACCATTAAATAATGCTTTTCAAAAACATAACATTATAGACACAAAAGAAGCTGCTATGTTTTTGGCACAAACTACGCATGAAAGTAATGATTATAAAAGGCTTGAAGAGAGCTTCAGATATACTCCTCAAAGGCTTTTTGATGTTTTCAAAAAAAGAGTTGGAAGTTTAGATAATGCTAAAAAACTATGTCTTCAAGGAGCTGAGGCTATAGGCAATTTTGTTTACGGAGGACGTTTAGGTAATGGCCAAGATGAAGGCTATAAATATAGAGGAAGAGGAATAATACAGCTTACTGGAAAAAATAATTATAGAAATTACGGAAAAAAAATAAATGCTGATTTAGTTAATAATCCAGATTTGGCAAAAGAGCCTAATAATGCAATAGAAATTGCATTATTATTTTGGCAGGAAAAAGGCTGCGGTTTGCTTGCACGTAAAGGGGATGTTAAAGGAGTTACAAAACTTATTAACGGCGGATACAACGGACTTGAGGATAGGCAAAAAAGATTTGAAAGAATATTAAAAATATTAGAGGGTTCAAATGGCTGATATATTGACTGCTTTATCTATAATAGGTATTTGTACAACAATACTTATTATAGGGAAATGGGTTAAAGAACTTATTATGCATAATAAACAAGCTAACTTAAAAGCAAATCTTAAAGACGGAACTATAGAGTTTGGAAATAATAAAGCTAATATAGAAAAACCTATAGAGAATCAAAATAAAATAGTATCTAATGCTTTTGAATCCCCAAAAGAACTAGCTGTATTAGAATCTAAAAATAACAGTGAAATATTAGCTTATTATAATGGTGATAATAAAGATGAAAATAAGTTTAAATATGATGATAAAATTACATCGCTTACAGTTTATAAAGAATACAGCAGTATAATAAGTCAAAGCACATTAAAAGTACAAAGTCAAATCATAAGCTACATAGCACATAATCATATACTTAATAAAAATAAAGCTGAGTTTGAAAAATATGTAAAAGAAAAAAGAATAGAAATTATAGATATATATAATACATCTTTATCTAAAAGCGATATTGTAAGTATAAAAAAATTGGCATTAGAAAATATCTGCAACTTCTATTATATGATTATATTAGACAAAGTTAAAGATATTTACAAATCAATTTACAATAATCATAAAGCACAATATGAGAAACGTAAGGATTTTTTGAAAAATCTTAAAAATATTCCTGCGGCTGACAGATTAAAAAGTTATGATGTATTTATCTATAATAACTTTACTGAAACAACTATTAAAGACAGTGAAATAGTTTTAGAAAATCTTGAATATTTGCAGAAGTTTCTTCTAGGCATATTTCACGACAATTTAAAATATAATGGAGTTAGATAAATGAGTTTTATAGACAAACATAATGCCAATAAAAAAGTAAGCATATATACAAGCATAATCAGCTTTGTTTTAGGATGGGTTGTTGTATTTTATTTAATAGTAATAAAAGGATTAACTCCTGCTCAGGATTGGGGAGTTGCATTGCTTATTATAGTTTTAGGTTTAAGCAGTGTCAGTATGGGAAGCGATTTAAGAGGATTTTTAAAGATATTAAAAAACAATAATCATAATGATGATGATAAAAAAAATAATAATAAAGAATAAAAGGAGTAAGAATGATTACATCGACAATGTTTTTTAGTTTTTTGAGACGACTGTCCGCTTTCAGCGGAACTAAATTAGGAAAGTCAATAATAGCAGCGGTTATTATTGCTTTAATAGTCTTTGTATGCTTTTCAGTTATAGCATATAAAAATAATACTATAAGGCAAAAGGAAAAAGAGATTGCACAGTATCAGGAGAATATTAAGG
>NZ_CALXRN010000150.1 GCF_944390595.1 uncultured Brachyspira sp.
ATTACACTAACTTTTATATTCATGTTTTATCCTTTTTTATTGTTGTAATTGATCAATAATATTTTGCACAAAAAAACCTATGCTTCAATCCTGTAATTGAAACATAGGTTGTAATTTTTATTTATATGATGTATATTATTTTTTACACAATGATAAGTGTCTTGTCTTGTCTTGTCTTGTCTTGTCTTGTCTTGTCTTGTATAATTCATATTTTCAATCCTTTTATTGAGAAAAATTACTCACTAAAATTTTTAGTACTGTCATCAACATGTATTTTCTGCTTATCATAAATTAAAGGAGCAACTTTTTCAAATATTATAAATAATGGAGATGATAATATAACTGTTAATGGAAGACCAACAAGTAGTTCAGCTCTTATTAATACAGCAACATTTGAAAGATCTGAGTATATTGAACTTACTAAAAATAATGCTATAACTTTTATTAAATATCCGATTAAAGTTACAAATATTCCTGCAGCTATTTGTTTTATAAATATTCTGCTGTTGAAAAATCCTACAAAGAAACCAATATTTAAAAATATCATAGCATAAGAACCAAATGTTGCACTGGATACTATATCCTGAAGCAAACCTATTACAAATCCGTAAATCATTCCGTCAAAAGAACCGTATCTAAAAGCTATAAAAGATAAGAAAATTAAAAGCAAATCCGGCTTTGCACCAAGAGATATTCTTATCAAATCATAAGCAGGAGATGATTGTATTAAAAGCAAAATAAGCGAAGTTATAATAACAGTAATAGCTCTTTTCATTCATAAACTCCTATTGAATATTCTGCTCATTAGTATATTGTTCATCTTCATTTTCTTCATTAGCAAGCATAATAATTTCTTGATCTGGTATTTTCTTTATTACATAAACATTTTCTAAAGTTGAAAAATCAACAGAAGGTTCAACATAAAGATCATGGAAAAGACCGTAATTCTTTTTTTCAACTTTGAATATTGTACCAACTAATATGCCTTTTGGAAATACTCCGCCCATACCGCTTGTAACTACTCTTTCTCCCTCTTCAACATCCATTTGTAAATCAATATATTGTAAGTGTGTTTGTGTTGATTTAGGACTTTGACCAACCATTATACCTGTAGTTCTTGAACTTTCCAACATAACGGATATTTGAGATCTTTGGTCAACTAGAGATAGTATTCTGCTGTTATATCTTCTTACTTCAACAACTTTTCCTACAAGTCCCTTATAACCATTTTGATATGATATAACAGGCATTCCTACAACTATTCCATGAGCACTTCCTTTATTTATAACTATTGTAGTATAAAAGTTTTGAGGGTCTTTTGAAACTATTTCAGCGTATTCTAAAGGATATTCATCTGTAGGAGCTTCATTAAGCAGTCCTCTAAGTCTTTCATTTTCAGCACTCAATTGTTCATATTCTAATGCAGCACCGCTTAACTCGGCTATTCTATCTTTTAGTATTTGTACTTGACTTTGAAGTGTAAATATATCAGTAATGCTTGTATAAAGATATACAAAAGCTCTTGAAATACTTTTTGTTGCACTTTGTATAGGATATACTCCAAGAGCATAAATAGATTTTATATCAAATACAAAATTACTTCTATTGAGCACCATAAACATCGCTGCTACTAGATTCAGCGTTATATATAATATAAGAATTTTATGTTTTATAAAAGTTTTCACATTATGAGTATCGGATATATTAATAAAATTTTAGTAATTTTTCCGGTTATGAATATCTTCTATAATTCTTTAAATTTTTAGTTTCTTCTATAAATTTTCCGCAGCCTATAGCCACACAAGTAAGCGGACTCTCAGCAAGAATTACAGGCACCCCGGTTTCCATAGATATTAAATCTGTAAATCCAGGAAGCAGTGAAGTACCGCCGCTCATAACAATACCGCGTTCTACTATATCAGCAGAAATTTCAGGCGGAGTTTGATTAAGTACAGATTTAACTGCCTCTAATATTTCCAATAATATATCAGATATAGCGTCTTTTATTTCAGCACTATTTATTGTCAATGTTTTAGGAAGTCCTGATACAGAGTCTCTTCCTCTAATATCCATAGTTTTTGAAATGTCGCCTTTGTAAGCATGTCCTATATTAATTTTTATTTCTTCAGCAGTTTTTTCACCGATATATAAGTTATGAGTTCTTTGCATGTATTTTATAATAGCATCATCAAGCTCATCGCCGCCTACACGTATAGATGCACTTCTTACCATACTTCCTAAGGAAAGCACTGCAACTTCTGTAGTACCTCCTCCTATTTCTATAATCATATTTCCGTGAGGTTCATTAATAGGCATATCAGCTCCAATAGCTGCTGCTCTTGCCTGTTCTATCAAAAATATTGTTCTAGCTCCAGCCTGCTCGCAGCTTTCTCTAACCGCACGTCTTTCTACTTCTGTAATACCTGTAGGAATACCTATAGCTATTCTAGGCTTAACTAAAGTTCTTTTATTATGCACTTTATTAATAAAGTATCTTATCATTTTTTCTACAGTTTCAAAATCAGCAATAACACCGTCTCTCATAGGTCTTATTGCTGCTATAGAGTTAGGAACTTTACCTAACATTTTTTTAGCGTCATTACCAACTGCTATAACATTTCCAGTGCTTTTTTCTATAGCAACTACTGAAGGTTCTGCTAAAACTATACCTTCTCCTTTTACATATACTAAAGTATTTGCTGTTCCTAAATCAATTCCCATATCACTTGAGAACATATTATATAACCAATTAAACATATTGTTATAATCTCCTTAATGCTTCCATCGCTGGTTTATAAGAATTATCTATTTTCATAGCTTCTCTAAACATTTTTATAGCTTCAGTTTTTCTATTAGTTTCTCTATATAATGTTCCTATACTATAATATAAATCTGGATTTTTGTCATCTATCTCTAATGCCTTTTTATAAAAAAATTCACTTTCTTTATAAAGACCTTGTCTAAAGTATAAATTTCCTAATTTAGAATAACTTTTTACTTCCAAAACTTTATTATCATTAAACTTTCCATCCATTGATGATAATATTTGTATAGCTTTAGTGTAGTCTTTATTTCCCTCATAAGCGTTTGCAAGTTCATAATATAGTTCAGGATTAATAAAATTTCCATCATTTACATTCATTTCTCTTTCTATAGAGTTTTCCAAATATTTAATTGCATCCTGATATAATCCAATTTCATAGCATATTTTAGAAAGTTCTATGGTAGTTGATGTTCTGCTGTCTCCGTTATTTATAGCTTCTATGTAAGAATTGTATGAATCAATATAATATGATTTTCCCAGACTTTTATATCCGTACCCTAATCTTTGATATATAGCATATTTATTTTTAATAAAATTTCCTGTTAATAATAATTGCTTTGCATAACGTATTATATTTTCGCTTGAGGATTTGATAATATCATCTTTATCAGTTCTTATCAGTATATCATAATATAAGTCTATTCCAGTTGTAAGTATATTTTTATCTAAAGGACTTTTTCCATATAATTCATTAAAAATAAAAGAGGCATTGTTATAATCTTCTGAAGCCATATAATCATATACATATTTTAAACGTTTTTTTTGTATATAGTTATTTATAAAAATATAAGCAAGCGTAACACAGCTAAGAACAGCTATTAATGTTATTACAATAATATGTAAACTGATTCTTTTTTCAACATTATATAGATAAGGCATTCTTTATTATATTATCCATTTAATAATTAATTGTTATTTTCAATATTATTAGCAGTATTATTATTGTATAGAGACAGTATTGTTTCCTTTGGATTAGTTAAAGGATCAGGAGATACTATACATAAACCTTCTAATATTACACCATTTTGTATTATAAGTTCAGGTGTTCTGATTTCTCCTAATACTCTGCTTGTAGGCATAAGCATAACTCTATTTTTAGCCTCTATATTTCCAACTATTATACCCTCTATTACAGCAGATGCTGTTTTTATGTTAGATTTAACTTTACCAGTTTGACCTACAAATACATTATCAACTTCAAGCTTTTCACCCTCATAGCAGCCGTCTATTCTTAAAGTTCCGTTTAATGTAAATTCGCCTTTAAAATATGAGCCTTCACCTATAATAGAGTTAGACTCTGCATTTTCATTTTTTCTATTAAACATTAACTAAACTCCTAATTTTTAGTATATACTATGGAATTATTTATATTATTAAATTTGAATTTTGTATCAAGCCCAAACAACGATTCACTGTGTCCTATAAATAAAAAACCATGATCATTTAATATATCATAAAATCTGTTAACTGTAAGTTTAACAGATTCATTATCAAAATATATAAGCACATTCCTGCAAAAAATAACATCCATATTAGACTGACTTCCTCTATGTCTCAAGTTATGATAGTCAAAAGTAATAAGTTTTTTTATATTATTTTTAACAGAATATTCACCGGATGCTAACTTATCAAAATATTTTGCTAAGTATTCTTCCGGTACATTTTCCACCTTATGTGCCTCATATCTTCCTTCTTTGGCGGCAACAAGAGAGTTCAATGATAAATCGCTGGCAAAAATCTTTATATCCGACTCTCTTACCCCTGGAGTTTCCAAACAAGTAATTGCTATAGAGTATGGTTCCTCTCCTGTAGAACATCCGGCACTCCAAATTCTTATCTGTTCTCCCATTTTTTTGTATTTTAAAACTTCTGGTAAAACATAAGTTTTTAACAAATTAAAATTAGGTTCATTTCTAAAGAATTTAGTTAAATTTGTTGTAATGTTATCTAAAAATTTTTTTAACTCTTCTTTGTCAGAAGATACAAGTTTATAAAAGTCCTCTACTTGTTCTATATTTTTCTCTTTCATAGAAGAAGCTATTCTGGACTCTAATATAACTTTATTTATAACACTAAAACAAATTCCGCTTTCTCTATATACAAAATCTTTAAATAGATCAAATTGTCTTTCTGTTAGTTTTAGTTCATTCAAAATAAATTATTCCAAATAAATTAATGAACATTATATAAATTATCTTACTTTTTTGTAAGAACCATTTTAATACGTTCAAGTACTTTTTTTCTATCTAAAGGTTTAGTAATATAGTTTTTAGCACCGGCTAAAAGAGCTTTTTTTACCATATCTTCTTTACCTAAAGCACTAACCATAACAACTCTGGCGTTTTTATCATATTCTATTATTTTAGTTAAAGCTGTAATACCATCCATTTTAGGCATTGTAATATCCATAGTTACTAGGTCAGGTTTGTATTCTTTATACATAAGTACGCCTTCCTCACCATTTTCAGCAGTACCAACTACATTATATTGTTCTG
Source organism: uncultured Brachyspira sp. (assembly GCF_944390595.1). Classification (GTDB taxonomy): domain Bacteria; phylum Spirochaetota; class Brachyspiria; order Brachyspirales; family Brachyspiraceae; genus Brachyspira. The sequence continues at coordinate 5,320 of NZ_CALXRN010000150.1, forward strand.
ATACAAAAATTTGTTGTAACTGTTTAACTACAAATGCAGAGTCATCTACTATTAGAACTTTGAATGGTTTTCCAAATTCATTTATACCATCAGCTTCTTTTGTATTAATAT
>NZ_CALXRN010000151.1 GCF_944390595.1 uncultured Brachyspira sp.
TTTTTTTATCTATTATAATTATTCTATTATCTTTATTGGCATATTCTTTCAATATTTCAAGAGAATCATCAGTAGAGCCATCATTAATGCATATTATCTCTAAATCTTTATACGTTTGATTAATTACGCTATCCAAACAAGCTCTTAAATATTTTGAAACATTGTAAACGGGTATTATTATACTAACCATAATTTTTTTATATCCATATAAAAATTAATTTATTATATTATAACAAATTATTTTTTAAAGTATATCACATAAAAAAAGAGAGGTTAATAAAACCTCTCTTAAAAATTTATTTAACAATAATTAATTATTTTCATTTATATATGATAATAAACTCTCATATTGAACTTTCATATTATCCGGTACTTTAGGATCATCAAGAAGTTTCTCTAAATATTTTTTAGGCTCATCTTTTTCACCTGACAATGCCATAATAACTGCCTTATAATAATGAGCTACATAAACTTCTTCAGAATTAGGGTAGTTTTTTATTATATCGTCAAAATATTTATTAGCATTATCATAATCTCTTTTCTGTGCTTTTATCAAACCAAATCCAAGCAAATATTTAGACATTTTTTCTTTAGATATAGCTTTTTTCTGCATCAAAGCATCATATATCTTCTGAGATTCTATTTCATTACCTGATTCCATATATAAATCTAATTTTTCCAAAGTAGGTTCTTTATTTGCTAATACAGAATTTACTTTATCTAATTTTTCTATGGCATTTTTCATATAAGGAACAAATTTTTCACCTTCAACATATCCTCCTACATTTTCTAATACAAAGCCGTCAGCACTTATAAAAAGTATTGTAGGAAAACCTTGAACACCATATCTTTGAGCTATCTCTGCTCCCTCTTCTGAAGTTTCAGGATTCAATTTTACAGACACCATTTTTTTAGCAATATCTATAACATCTTTATGAGAATAAGTATTTTTATCCAATTCTTTACACCAAGTACACCAATCAGTATAAACATCTATCATTATTGGTAAATTTTTCTCTTTGGCTTTTTTCTTTGCTGAAGCTAAATCTTTTTCCCATTTTATTTCGGCATCGGCTTTATTGCATGATATTATAGATAATACAATTATTAAAATTGTTAATATATTTTTATTCATATATCTAACTCCTTAATTTATTATTTTTTATTATAAAATATTTCTAGCAAAAGACAATACAGCTAAAATTTAATTAGTGCTGCTGAAATAATCAATGAAACTCATATAAGCTTCTTTCATTTCGGCAGGAACTGTATTAGTAAAACTTTCTATATATTTTAATCCTTCATTTGTCTGACCATTATTTACTATCATATCAAGTCCTCTATAATAATACGCTATATATACTTCATTATAATTAGTATATTTATCAATCATTTCATTAAAGTAGTTCATAGCTTTATCATTATCTTCAATATCCAAAAGCATAAGAGCTATTTTAGACATATATTTGGCCCTGCTGTCTTCCGGTATTTTATTTTCCGATACTAATGTATCATAAGTTTCTGAAGCTTCTCTAGCATATCCTGAGTCTAAATATATATCCAATTTTTCTATACTAATAGAATCATCTTTAAATACTCTCTTGATATTCTCTTCCTTTTCTTTAATGCCGTTCATTTCATTTATTAATTCATCACTCTCAATATAACCAACTATTCTTCTTATAATAAATCCGTCGCTATTCATAAAAAGCATTGTAGGAAAACCTAATATACTGTATTTATTCAAAAAATCATTTCCATTACTCACCTTTTCAGGATTATATTTCAGCATTATAAAATTTGAAGAATTATTAATTACATCTTTATTTACAAATGTAGTTTTCTCCATTTCTTTACAGGCACCGCACCAATCAGTATATACATCTATCATTATTGGTTTATTTTCTGATTTCGACATTTCTAATGCTTTATCAAAATCAGTTTCCCAATTCATTTTTTGATTTGAACATGATACCAATAAAATAAAACTAAATAATATTATGTATAATCTATTCATTTATTTTTCCTCAAAATATATTTCTATAATAAAACAATTTATATGTAATAATGTAAATATTTAGAATTAATAAACTATTCCGCCGCATAATGTTATATCGTCATTATAGCAAACACATGATTGTCCTTTAGCAATTATTCCGGTAGGTTCAAGAAATTTTATATTTATAGTATTTTCATCTATAGGAATTATTCTAGCCATAGTACCTTTATGTGCACTTCTTGTTTTTACTAAAGCCTCAAATTCTCTCTGTATAGGGTTTACTATCCAATTAATATCATGTATAACTGTTTCGTTAATGAAAGTATAATCCTTTCCGCCAACATATACTGTATTAGTTTCACTATCCAATGATATTATAAATAAAGGCTCTTTATATGCTATACCCAAGCCTTTTCTTTGCCCTACAGTATAATGCCATATACCTTTATGATGACCTAATACTTCATTTGTATCTATATGTATTATTTTACCTTCTTTATCTTCATCAAATAATCGATGATACTCTCCTGCAAAAAAATCCTGACTCTCACTTTTTTCAGCAACTTCCAAATTATATTCTCTTGCAATTTTTCTAGTATCTTCTTTTGTATTTTCATGCATAGGAAACATTATTTTTGAAAGCTGATTTTGATTAAGTCTGTACAAAAAATATGATTGATCCTTTATACGGTTTTTTCCGCGTAACAATATATATCTTTTAGAATCTTCATCATATTTTACTCCTGCATAATGACCTGTAGCAAACTTGTCAAATTCCAATCCTTGTTTTTCTATAGCTTCAAATAATGCCATAAATTTAATTTGACTATTGCACATAATACAAGGATTAGGAGTAAATCCATGCTTATATGACTCTGTAACATAATCTATAACTTTTTTCTGAAACATTTCGCTTACATCAAAAGCATAATAATCAATTCCTATTGCCTCAGCATATTTTTTACAATCTTCTACAACTTTATTTTGATAAGGGCCGTAACAAGAACCGCTTAAAGGTGCTCTATTATCTCCGTTCCAAAGAAGCATTGTAACACCGAATACTTCATTGCCTTGTTCTTTTAAAAGTTTTGCTGTAGTAGTAGAATCAACACCAGCACTCATTCCAACCGCTATTTTTAACATCAATCCGCTCCATATTTTATATCTTTTCTGCTGAACTCTTACTTATCCAACCCTTAAAATTTCCTTTTACATAATACCAATTAGTATATTCTTCTAATACTCTTAATTTTTCCCCTTCATGTATTATAGAAACTATATCAGATTTTGTACTGCTTCCATTATAAATATTTGCCTCCTCTATAGTTACAACATAATCATCATTTATTATTTTATTAGTTATTATAGTTGGTATTAAAAATATAATAGATAATATCAATAAAAATTTATTAGGCTTTCTTGATTTTATAAACAATACTATAAATACTGTAAAACTTATTAAAAATAATATTAGTAATATATACATAGTCACAATAATTTGCGAATTATAATTATCATTTCCTGTAATAGAGTTTATTGTATTTTTTATTTCTTTATCAAAAGGAGCAATGTTCAAAGCTTTTTCATAATAAAGAACAGCATATCCATTACTTCCTATAGCAGCATAAGAGGATGCAAAATTATAATATAAATCTTTTGAAATTATATTTGATGAAACAATATCTCTGTACAAATAATTAGCTTCTAAATATTTTCCTTCATTATAGAATTTATTAGCATTTTCAAATAAATTATTTACTTTATCTAAATCAGCACAATATAAAAAACAAGACTGAAATATTAAAAATATCATTATTATTTTTTTTATGTTCATTTATACAATTTCCATTTTTGATTATTTATTTTTAATTTTTAAGTTTTCTATATATTTCATTATTTCAATAGCTTTTGTATGATAATCTTCATTACTATATGATTTACCGGAATATAATTCAAGATTGCACTTATCAATTATATACTTTATATCATTAACCTTTTCAATATCCATATAATCATTCAATTTATTAAATAATATATTATCATCATGTATATTAAATTTATTTTTTATTTTTCTTATTAAAGCAGTTTCTATGGATTTACAATACTCTTTTCTATTATTTTCATCATAATATTTTTTTATATTTTCAATATTAAAATCATTATTTTTATTGGCATTATTAAATAATAATTTTATATTTCCAATCTTTTTAGAATAATATATTATTATAGATACAGCTATTAATATAATAATATAAAAGTAAATTATATTAATATTAAATATTTTAAACTCTTTATCTTCTTTTATGATTGTATTTCTTATAGGTATAACATTAATATTTTCATTATCATTATTAACAAAAGAATTAAAATTCTGCTTAATACCTGATACTGTTAAATTAAAAGCACTTGAATAAATATTAGTATAACTTTTATTAGTAGGTGAAAAATAACAAAAAGCAATATTTGATATTACAGAATCTCCTTCATCTCTAGCAACTAATACATACTCTTTTATTTTTTTTCCTATCAATTTATTTCCATCAAACCAATTAGTCTCATAAGTTTTAGGTTTGTATACAGAAAAATAATTTGTTATATCATCATTAATATTAGGCATATTTATAATAGATGTATTTCCTTCTCCAACAACTTCCATAGTTATTAAAAGTTCTTCTCCTACAGCAAGGTTAGTTTTATTTAATTTTACATCAAAATTGAAATCACCTACAGCTCCGGAAAAATTTTCAAATCCTTTTTTATCAGGAAGAGGCAATACATTTATAGTAAAATCTTCTTCTCCATATTCAACCCTATCATAAAACATACCTTCTTTCTCAAACACAAAAGGAGTAGTTAATATATCTTTTTGTCCAGGCTTTACAGGATACAATGCCTCTTTCTTTAAAGGCACGACACTTACCCTTTTACCGTCTATTATTTCTGTAAATGAATTATATTCAGATGAATCAGCGTATGATATAAAATCAGTTCTAACAGGTATCTTTGAAAATCCCAAAACATTTATTGGTATATGAGAATATGCTTTCTGCTCTATATATATAGGTTCATATAAATATACTTCTTTTTTATTTATATTATTATCAACATAAATATCCTCTCCGTAATCCATAAACTCTTCAAATTTATTTCCATCCGGAGTACTGTTATTTTCTCTGCTCCTTACGGGTGAATTCAAAACCTCTATTTCAACAGGATTAGCAACATAGGTATTATTATTTACTTTTACCTTAATATCATCTATTTTATATACGCCTTCTTTATTTGCTATATATGTAAAATTGTATGTTTGAATTGACTTGAATGTACCTGAAGAATACATCATATTTCTGCTTTGAGATGTACCCCTAAGCACAAAGCCGTCTACATCCGGAACTGTTACCCTGCCTGAACTATTATTTATAGTTACAGATAAAGTAAATAATTCTCCAATGCCTATTCTCTTATCTGAAAACTCTGCTGTTATGCTTGTTTGTGCAAATAATGAACTATAAGCTATAAATAATATAAATAATACAGAGTTTTTTAAAATATTACCAATCCTTATCAATTCTTCCTCCGCCGTAATATTGATCTCCATTATCTTTATCTTTTCTAAACTGTCTCAAAGATTCCAATAATCTGTCAATATCTGATTTGCTGTCTTCATTGTCATTATTGTTTTGGTCATTATTATTTTGATTATTGTTATTTTGATTATCCTGATTATCATTATTGCCATTGTTATTTTGATTATCTTGATTTTGGTTATCTTGATTATCCTGATTATCTTGATTCTGATTGTCCTGATTTTGATTATTATTATCATTATTATTTTGATTATTCTCATCAGAATTTCCATTATTATCGCTTTGACCGTCTTGATTATCTTCGCTTTGCTGATTATTAAATCCGCTGTTATTTTGCTGATTCTTTTTCTGTTCTTCTAATTTTTTCTGTGCATATTCTAAAGCTCTTTTTGCATTTTCATCATCCGGAGTATTAACTAAAGACTCTACTAATTCATCTATAGCACCCTGATAATCCTGACCTTCTATTTTTGTTATACCTGCATTATAATGAATAGCACTTCTAGTCTTTTTGCTTGTATTTTCTGTAACACTTTTTTTTGCCATATCAAATAATTGTACTGCACTTTCAATATCCCCTATAGATGACATTGTTGTACCCATATTATAAAATATCTCCGGAGAATTAGGAACTTTACTCAAAGCCTTTTCATACAAAGTTATAGCACCCTCATAATTACCTTTTTTCATTAATCTATTTGCTCTGTCTACATCAAGTTTTGCTGTCAACTCATTAAATGAAAATGCATATATGTTAAAAGATGTAATTATAAAAAATAATATTATTAATTTATATTTTTTCATTTTTAATTCCTATCGATATGATTTTGCTTTTTTATTAATTATTTTTTCTTTGGAAGTTTTTACTCTTATTTGAGTTAATATATTAAATATGCATGCAATCATTATGAGTATAACGGAAGCTGCAAGAAATATTTGAAATCTCTCTTTATAGCTTCTATTATTTCTTACAGAAGATACGCTGTCCATATTTTTTTTCATATCATCAAATATGCTTTCCAATGAAACATTTTCAGCAATATAACTTTTTCCATGTGTAGAATCTGCTATCATTTTTAATATATTATCATCTCTTTTTGAAACAACACTCTTTTCCCTCACTCCTAAATCAGTGCTTATACTTGCTCCTTCTAAAGTTCCAACACCTATTGTATATACACTAACATTCATATTATTTAATTCTTTTAAAACATCATCAAAATATCCGCCATGATCCTCACCGTCAGTTATTAATACTATTGACTTTTTACTTATGGCATTAACATTAAAAGTATTCTTGGCAGTTACAAGTGCATCGGCTATTCTTGTACCTTGCAATGTAACAGATTTTGTAGTCAAATTATTCAATATATAATTAAAAGTTTCCATATCCTGAGTGAAAGGACTTGCTATAAAACTAGTTCCTGCAAAACCTACTAAAGCAACAGATAAATTGTCAGTGTTTTCAACAAATTTTTTTATTTCTAATTTTGCTCTTTCCAATCTTGAAGGCCATACATCATCTGCATCCATAGATCTGGACAAATCCAAGGCAATAGTTACCATATAATTATCTGTTTTAATTTTTTGTTCTATTATGCCCCATTTAGGCTGCATGAGTGCAAATATTAAACAAGCACTTGCCAATATCATAAATATAATAGAAAATACTCTCAAATTTGATATTCTTTTGTAATTCTTATCATTTTTGAAATTAGAATTTTTTGTAAATATTGACAATATCTTATGAACTTTTTTTCTAGACATAACAAATAAGGCAATAAGTACAGGAATTAATATATATAAAACTATAAATTTAAAATCACCAAAAAACATTATATTCCCAATCATTTTATAAAATATATCTAATTTATTATACTAATATTTAAATTTTAATCAATATGCATAATATTTATATAAATAACCATAATTTTTTAATAAGGTAAACATAATAGAAAAATATTTATTTAATATGATAATAAAAGAATTTAAATTTTAATATAAAAAACGGCAAGAAAAAATCGCTATGATTAAAGCTTTGACAGAACTCATCATAGCGATTACTAGCTTAATTACTGCTTTAGTAGCATTACTTAAACAGTAATTAAAAAGGAAAATGGGGTGGGACGGCAATCCTGCCCCTATAAAAAAATTATAACATATATAAAATGGAGGTCAATATATGAATAACAAAATAATTGAAAATATAAGATTTGCTAGTTTTATTATATTATCTTTATCTGTAATAATTTTATCAGT
>NZ_CALXRN010000152.1 GCF_944390595.1 uncultured Brachyspira sp.
TTTCATCTCTTTATATTTATCTAAATAAAGTTTTAATATAATATTATAATCCTCTATTTTATCGCCTTCATCATAGGATACAATTCTTGGAATATTGTCAAATATTAAATGTTTAATTTTAAAAATCAAATAATAAAAAGTTTTATCATCATCTACTGATATTTTATTTTTTCTGGAGTATAATATTATTAACTCTATAATATCTCCTATTTTTATTATTGTATTATCCTTATTCAATGAATAGAGAATACTAAATAAAATTTCTTCTAATTCTTCATCTTCATAAGAGTCTGCAAGCTGTTCTATAAGTCTTATTCTTTTTTCTAATATTTTGCCTCTTATTATTGTTTTCTTTTTTGATTTAAAATCCTTATTATTAACTAAATCCTCTATCTGCTTTACATCCAATTTTAATTTTTCAAGTTGATATATTTCTTCATAAATAAATAAATGCTTTTGGCTATAAAAAAGTTCATATTCTTCAGAAAGTTTTGAATAAATTCTATATGCAGGAAAAATAGATTTATCATAATAATTTTGTATTCTCTTTTTCATTTTATCTAAATTAAATTTTTTAGGATTCGGAGTAAAAATACGCAATTTATTACCTAAACCTCCACCTGCAATTCTAGGTCTATTGCATAAGTATTCAAATAAATCTAAAAACACACCTATTCTCAAAAACACTATAGAGTCATATATTGCTCCAAACTCATTCATTGTTGGAACATAAGTTATTGAATATACATGTTCTATATCAATTTCTTTTGGGGCATTATCTACCATATCATAAATAAAAATATCTTCTTCATCTTCGCAGATTATATTAACTTCATTCAAATTATAAGGCTTATCTTTTCTTGTATTTAATTGATGCCCTGATACTTTTGATATAATATAAACTTTTTTATAGCCTTTATTTTCTATAATATCCTTTAATGAATTAAGTATATATTTATCATTATAAATATAATATTCTCTTTCTTCTACATTAATGCTTTTCATAAATGCTTCCTATTATTGCTAATAAAAATTGCTTTATTATTTAAAGCTGTAAACTCGCGAATAAATAGTTGATAACTTGTCAGTTATCAGCTGCTCGTTTACAGACTTTTTTACTTATAAGCCTTTGCTATATGCTCACAATTTTTATAACTACAAATTATTGCTAATAAAAATTTAAATATATGTCAAATAAATTTGCCGTACTCTATGCAATTTTTATAGTTTCTATATTATAAACTATATTTTTTATAATTCATTTCATTACTTACGCAGGACATCAATAAAATTCTTATAATTACTTATATTTTTTGATTATATTATAAATTATTTTTTGTCAAATAGGCGGCATAATGAAATATACAAAAAAGCTTGAAGATTCTATTTATAATCTAATAAAAAAAGAAAATCCTACATTTGAGCATTTAAGCAGAACTTTAAATATTAACTATAATGATTTAAAAGAATATATTAATAAATCAAACAGAAAATATAAGAAAAGTTTAGCAAAAAAAATAAGAAAGGCGAAAGATGAATATTTTAAAGATGCCAAAATAAAAATAGAAAATGCTCTGATAAAAAAAGCTTTGGGTTATTATACTAAAGACACAATAAAAGAAATAAAAACCGATAAAGACGGAAAAGAATCATTTACAAAAAGAACAGTTTATAAATACAATCCTCCAAGCGAAAGAGCTATTATAGTATTTTTAGAGCTTATAAAAACAAGAAATACCAAAAGACTTGAAAAAAGAAAATTAAAAGAAGAAGAAAATAAAATTAATATAAGAGTAGGATTTGATAATTAAAAATAATTTTTTGGGAGAAAAATAATAATGGATATAAAGTTCAACATATTAAAACCTTTTGAAAAATGGGCTTATATGCAGAAACGATTAAAAATAGCATACGGAGGACGAGGCGGAGGAAAAAGCGAATCCATTGCCCGCATTCTAATAGCTAAAAGTTTTGAAATAAAAGGCGTTATATTATGCTCAAGAGAGATTCAAAAATCAATAGCCTATTCAACATATCCCCTTCTAATCAGTATCATAAAAGAATTAAATCTTGAAAGTTTTTTTATCATCAAAAGAAATGAAATCATAAATAAAATCACCAACTGCAAATTTATATTTCTAGGAATAAGAGAATGCTCAATAGAAGAAATTAAATCAATATACAATGTAAAAATATGTTTTATAGAGGAAGGACAAACTCTCACGCAAAGAAGCTATGAAATATTAGAGCCTTCAATACGTGCCGAAAAAAGCGAAATATGGATTGCATTTAATCCAAGATTTGAAACAGATTTTATTTACAAAACAGTAAGCAAATTCAATTTAGAAAATTTATTTTATACAGATAAAAATAATAAAAAATATGATTATAAAGAATATGAAGATAATAATATTTTAATAACTTTTATCAACTATGACGGCAACTATTATTTCAGCGATATATTAAATAAATCAAGACTTTCAACTTTAAAACTTATGCCTAAAATGTATGATCATATTTGGCTTGGCAAAATAAAAAACAAACAGGGAAAAATATTTTTATATTCAAAATTAAAATTCTATGATGAGCAAATAGAAAAAGAAAAAATAAATTCATCGGAACATAAAGCAATAGTTGATCCTGCATTCGGAGAATATAACTGCTTTACATCAGTCATAATATATACTCAGATAGGAGAAGAAATTTATTTAATAGATTCAGGACTCATGCGTAATGATGAAAACTCTACTACAGATGAAAGCATAATAAATTTTCTAATAAATAAAAAAATAAAAAAAGTTATGTGCGAAAGTAATTTTGCTCAAAAAGAATTAGTTAAAAGATTAGAAAAACATTTTGAAGCCTCACCTTTCTATGTGCATAAAAATAAAGCAGAACGCATAGTCAATGCAAGCTATTTAATATATGATAAAATACATTTTCCTAAAAGCTGGCAGGACGCACCGGAAGGAACAGATACAGACAAATGGCTTCAAACAAATAAAGGACGAGGATATATAGCTCTTAGACAATTACTAAATTTCGATGATTCTCTTAATGGAAGCAATATAAAAGGCGATATGTTCAGCTACTTAGATTTTCCGGATGCTTTATCCAGTTTAGTATTTTTTGGAATAGAAGATACAGTTTATGAAGATGATGATAAAATGAATTTGGTTAATGCTATTTTTGGTGAAACGTAAAATAGAAAAATCATATAAAAAATAAAGAGCAGAATATTTATCTTTATAAAAATGCCTGCTCTTTATTTTCTGGTTTCAATAATATATTTAAATTTTTATATTAGTTCTTCTTTTTTCTATTTTTACATACAGGACATATTGGAGGATTTTCGTTATCTACATCTACATAACCGCATATATCGCATTGCCAATTATTAATATCAAAATTTTTATCCTCTAAAAGACTTTGAAATCTTTTTTTATGTCCGTCTTCAATTCTAGCAACATTTATAAAAGCCATAGCTAAATCATCAAATCCCTCTTCCTGAGCAGTTTTAGCATAACCTAAATACATGTCTATAGATTCATAGTTTTCATTTATTATAGATTCCTTCAAATTCTCTTCTGTACTAGGTATACCATGAAAACTCTCAAACCATATTTTAGCATGTTCCTGTTCGTTTCTGGCGAATTTCTCATACATGGCAGCCACATCTTCTCTGCCCTCCTCTCTTGCCTTCTCGGCATAATACATATATCTGCATCTTGCCATAGCTTCACCTATAAAAGCATTTCTCAAATTAACCTCAGTTTTAGATCCTTTTAATTTCATACTAAGCTCCCATTTATTTAGTCAAATTATTAGCAAAATAATAGTTTATTTAAATATAACAAATAATATAAAAATGATGATAATAAAAAAACAAGGAACTTAAAATAATTTTAAGCCCTTGTTTGAACAATAAAATATTTTTTAGAATATTCTTATTTTTCTATTTCTCTGATTAGGTTTACCATCTCAATAGCAGCCATAGCAGAATCAAATCCTTTGTTGCCAGCTTTAGTTCCAGCTCTCTCAATAGTCTGTTCAATGTTTTCGGTAGTAAGCACTCCGAACATTACAGGTATATCAGAATTAAGCGAAACATTAGCAATACCTTTTGATACTTCAGCACAAACATAATCATAATGAGTAGTAGAACCTCTTATAACAGCACCCAAACAAATAACAGCATCATACTTTTTTGATTTAGCCATTTTAGAAGCTATTAGAGGTATCTCAAAAGCACCAGGCACCCAAGCTACGCTTATATCATCGTCTTTTATATCATGACGGGATAAAGCATCTAAAGCACCGCCCAAAAGTTTAGAAACAATGAATTCATTGAATCTAGCACATACTATACCGATTTTAATTGGTTTTTCACTAACGAGTTTTCCTTCAAAAGTTTTCATATTTATATCCTTTTTTAAATTTGCTAGAAAATTGCTTGCCCGTAGCTTCTTGTAACTGACGCTGTCCGCATTCAGCAAAGTTACAATGTGCTCACAATTTATCT
>NZ_CALXRN010000153.1 GCF_944390595.1 uncultured Brachyspira sp.
TAGCTGTTATAGTGTTTTGTTTTGTATTATTTTTCATTCCTAAAATAGGTTTATTATCAAAAATAGGGAACCATTTTAAATTAGGTAAGCCTGCCTGATAATTATTAATTTTTGTTTCAAAATCTCCTCCATAAAAACCTGTACGGATATAATACAAAAGCCAACCTATGAAAGGAGCTTGATCATTTATATTCTGATATAAGCCGTAAGAACTTCCAGAGGTTAAGGCTGAAGTATCTCCGTTTACATAACCTGATACTTGTAAATATTCTAAATCATCTCTCCAATCTAATTCCCACTCTTGAGTACCGCTTCCTGTTTTTGTAATTGTTTCTTTTATTATAAATGTAGAATTATCTTGAACTTCCTTAATCATATTATTAATCTCCTCAATATAAGCGGGAACGCCTGTAGTTCTTGCGAATATCTCGTTTAAAACTCCGCTTGTTACCGCAGTAGTTACATAGCGTCCGCTCACTATTCTTAATTTCTTGCCCGCATAAGCACTATTTAAAAAATAAGTGCCTCTTAAACCGTCTTTATTAAACCAAAATACCTGATTTTCTTTAGGCATATATTTGTCATTTCCAAGCTCTCCGATTACATTTGTCAAATCTGCTATTTTTGTTGTGCCGTCTGTATCGTAAATTGCTAAAATACAGTCATTCAAAAAAGAAACTGAATTAGTCAAAAGCCCTGTAGACACTGCCGCATATCCAGCATTAACAAAAGGTTCTGAGGCAGGGATATTAAAGTCAAGATTTTGTACTATTTGTAAAGCGTTTTCATCAGTGAAAGGATTATAAGTATTTGAAATCCCAAAATAATTTAATATAGTTCCTTTCTCGCTTGATACTATTACATTTTTATTGCTCATTATTGCTATGTTCGCCGACGAAGTCCACCTATGGTGCAGCTAAATATAGGCAGTAAATTCATTTGCTGTCTGCTTACCCAAAGGGTACCTACTGGGTCGGCTCACTTCCTCCTTATTATTTTATTTATCCTGAATAAGACAGAAGCTCTTCAAGATGTTTTCTTTTCTCTTCTTGTTCATATAAATAATTAGTGAGCTTCACATTCATTTTAGCAAGCTCCAAATCTATATTTAAAGCATTATTCTCAAACTTATAATTAATAGTTCTGACATTCATGCTGACTATTCTTGAACCTACATCAAAAAAACAGATAAACTTTTCATATAAAATATTGCCTCTCTCGGAAGTTATTATAATATCTCTTTTGTCATAACCTTGAACATCAAATACTCCGAAACCGTCAGCACAATATTTTCTCTGTACATGCTCTCTGTCTTCTATTTGAAATACTGCCGATATTTTTTGTCCTTTTGCGGCAGGCGTACCGTCTGAAAAGAATATAACTATTTTTGTAATATTATAGCATTGATTACAAACTTCCCTATAATATCTGTCTATGTCAACTAATGCCACAGATTCCTGCTGTTTATAATTAGGGTATTTTCTGTATTCTATCTGCTCATCAATATCTAAAATATCACTTGAATATAATTCATTTAATCTGCTTTCAATTATAGTGAACTCATTAAAATCAATTACCTGATAAAAATTATTAGTAGGCTTTAATATACATTCTAAGCATTCGTTTATGTCTAAATCTATTTTTGATGAATTAATACTTTTTATTTGTACAGTTTGTTTTTTTACCTGATTAGTTAAAAATTGATAGGCAAACTGATAAGCTAAATCATAAGTTTCTAATTTGTAATCTATTTCAAAAAGGTCAGTTTTTATCCCAATTTCAGTTTCTAAAGGAATAGGAGGATATAAAGGATCCGCTCCAACTATTTTAGGCAGTGTTCTATAAACTTCTTCAAGCTCTCCCTCATCTGTCAAAATATTATCTTTCATTTTTATAACGTATCTGCTTACCAAATCGCCTGAGTCTTCTTCATATTCGCTGTCTGAAAAATCATTATTGTACCAATTTAATTTTTTATTAGGTACTTCCGAAAACTCTTTAAAATAAAAATTATTGTCAAAATCTACTCCCCAACACCAAGAAACAGATAAACTTTCCTCAACTTCATCAAGTATATCAGATATACTTTTTCCGCTAAATGACATTGTTATTTGCTTATCATTATTAAGGCCAATATTTTTTTCATCAAATATTATTCCCATTTCTTCTATTTTCTCTTTTAATGATAAAACTATATCCAAAGCTCCTTTTGTAGCTTCTAATATCAAATCGCCTTGTATATATTGATAAGTCAAACGCCCCCAAACTGGAATAACAGTTAAATTAAGTCCAGCATTGTCTATACTCTCAACATATCCAGCAAATCTTTTTTTACCTTTTAAATAATATTCTACTCTGTCATTGATATTAAAATAATTCAAAGGAGTATTAAAACTTACTTTACCGCTTTCTCCGCCTCTTTTATTAACTTTAAACTCATAAGCTGAATAAGTTCTATAAGCATTCTCTGCATAAATATTATCATTAATTTTTATATAAGTTCCTGTTTCTTCAAAAGGAACATAAGGAGGCGGAGCAAGTCTATATATTTTATCTCTCAAAAAATGATACGGCATTCTAATCATATTAAAATACCTCTTCTGTATCTTATTGCGGCACTTAGGCAGGTTTGATTTGTTTCTAAATAAAAAACATTATTTCCAACATTAAGCTCAGGCTGTATGCCCTTGTAATCATAACCAATCCCGTTTATAGTTAATATTTCTCCATTAAAATCTACAACATAATCTCCGCTTTGTAATTCTGCTATAACTTGAATGCCGAAGTTTTGTCTGTTTGCGAAAATAAACTCTAATTGTCCTGCTATAACTAAAAACTCTAAATTAAAACTAATAGGAACAGGAACTAAACTTAAAGAATTATAATTAATATCCTGCTTGCTGTCTTCTGTAATATTTAATTTATAACTATCTTCACGCTGTCTTAAAAATACTTTATCTAATGCCTGAAGCGATATAGTTATCACCCCTAAATTATTAACATATTTTACTGTATATCCGCTTACAGATTTTATAATATATTCTGCTTCATAAATTTCATCGTTAAATATAGTTCTTAAAAAATATCTTTTTATACTGCTTGATAAAATCATGCTTGTATATTTTGAATATTGTTCTTCTAGTTTTACCCAAGTACCTAAATCATTTTTATATTCGTATATTGGTATTCCTATATTAAAAGATCGGCCTGAAGATATATTGCCTATTCCTGTTTTTATACTGCTTTCAATAACTTTGTAATCTGTTTTTATATCATCTGCCTTTATATTTTGAGCCATATTTATAATGTCAAAAATTTCTTCTGTGTATTTATCTCTTACTGCTAATTTAAAATCAAAAGCCATAATAATACTCCTATATTATAAGCAAATAATATAAGGAATTATAATTATTATTTCTAATAAATATTATTATAATTTAAAGCTTTAATTACACACCCCGCCCTGCAGTATTTTTTGTTTAAAATAAAAATAAAATCTATTTATACATTTTATTTTCATATAATAAGCAAACCCGCCCAAGTTTTAATTAGATTTTGAATTTCTATACCGCACGGTTAATAAATTTTTATATATAATTATAGTTTTAATTATTAATTAATTTATATTTTTAATTTTGTTAAACGTGCGGCATTATAAGTAATAATATAAAAAAATACTAGGGCGGGTGTTAAAATTCTATTTAAGATGCAAGAAATAAAAAAATAAAAATTTATGAATTAAGTTAATAAAAATAAAGGGCGGGGTATGTTATTAAAGTTTAAAAAATAAATAGGCAGCAACATATAAAATATTACTGCCTATTTTCTATTTAATTATTGATTTTCTTCTTTTTCGTTTGACCAGTTTTCTCTAGGCTCTTCTTTATCCTGAGGAGGTTCTTTTCCTGTTTCAAGATATTCTATAGCAGCCTTTAATTGCTTGTCATATTTAAGATCATATATTTCTTTATAATTATCTAAATTACGTTCATTATATATTAAACGCTCAAGAAGATAATCGCTAGGTACTATATTTTGTTTTAAAAGCTCTTGCTTGAATGCAGGCAAAGCAGCAGCATCTGAACTTTCATTAGGATATTTTTTAGCGTATGCTGTTATTTGTCCTCCTTTTCTAAGCTCAGTTAATGCTGTTATATCTGTGCTGCTTAATTTAGGCTCTACTACTACAAAGTCAGGAGTTAATCCTGTACCATGAAGTCTTCTTCCATTTGGAGTGTAATAATGTGCCACTGTAAATTTGAAAGAAGTATTATCTCTGCTGTCCAATGGAAGTACATATTGAACACTGAATTTACCGAATGTAGTTTCACCTAAAAGCTTAGCTCTTCCGCTGTCTTGTAATGCACCTGAAAGTATTTCTGATGCAGAGGCACTGTACTGATTAACTAAAACTACCATATCTCCTTCAAGCCATTCATCGCCTTTTTTAGATGCATAATAATCCTGATTTTCATTTTTTGTTCTTCCTCTAGTGTATACTATTTTTCCGTCTGTTAGGAACTCTTCTACTATATTGATAGCAGTATCAAGTCTTCCGCCAGGATTATTTCTTAAATCAAGTATAAGTTTTTTCATGCCTTGTTTTTTAAGATCTATTAATGCATTTTCTAAATCTTTAGCAGTATCATCTCCGAAAGTAGTTATTCTTATATATCCGATTGTGTTATCAACCATTTTGTATTTAACACTTTTTATTTCTATGATTGCTCTTGTAAGAGGATATTTAATAGGCTCAGCTACACCGTCTCTAACTATTGTTAAAGTTACTTTTGTGCCTTCCTTTCCTCTCATTATATTTGCTGCATTATCAACGGACATATCTTTTGTGCTTTTGCCGTCTATTTCTATAATAGTATCTCCGGATAATATTCCAGCTTTCTCACCCGGGCCGTCTTCTATAGGAGAAACTACCATTAATCCTTTATCAGCATTTTTAGATATTGAAAGTCCTACACCGCCGTATCTTCCGGACATTTCAGTATTTAATGCAGTATTTAATTCTTCATCTAATAGGAATGTGAAAGGGTCATCAGTAGCTTCAAGCATTCCTTTAATAGCACCGTACATTAATTTTTTTGTTGTTACATTGTTCGTATCAACGAAGTTCTGCTGAAGTGTTGCAAAAACTTTTTGAAACAATCTGCTGTAATAGTAAAAATCATTATCTGACTGAGGGCTTCCCTGCTGAGCTATTGCAAGAGAAGGGCTTTTAAAATTAAAAAATGAAATTGCCACTACAAAAATTAAAAGAAATATCCATAAAAGTCTTTCTTTGTTTTTCATCATGTTTAAAATCCTTATGCATTAAAATGTATTTATAAAAATCTGTATTGATTACTGAAATATATAAGTTAATTATAACATAAATAGTAAAAAATTTATATATAAAAAACGATAAAAATATTATGATAACTTAATATTGCTAAATCAAAATATAGTGAATTTTAGATATAAAATAGGATGTTTATTTTATAAAATCCTTGTTATTTTTTATTCAAATATTATAATATTTTTATGTAAATAGTTATAAAAATGTAATGTGATTTATTTTAATTAAAAATATATAAATAATTGATATTATTAGATGTTATGAAACAGGAATTTTATATGCTTGATTACAAATATATTCTCACAAATATTTTAAATATAGCTAATTTTTATAGTAAAGAAAAAAAAGAGAAAGGTCAATATTTATTATTAGAACCTATAATCGTACATTTAGTAGGACGTTCTGGAGAAATATCTAAAAAAGAATTGGAAAGTTCTATAAATAGCTTTTTTCAAAGTGATAATAATATTACAATTAAAATAATTGATTTTTATACTTCAAAGAAAATAATAAATTTAAATCGTGAAAATGATACATATTCTTTATACAATAGTGAAGAAGTTATAAATTTATTTAATAATTATAATAATTTATATAATGAAAATTATTTTAAGATAAATGAACTATCCACTATTTTTTTACAAAATATTAGTAAAAGTGTAGAAGAAACTATAAACGTAACAAAAAATTTATATCATTTTTTTAATGATACATTAAATAATAATGTAGATAATACTAATTTAATATATAAAAATATTGCAAACATATTAAATTTATTGTATGAACATTCATATCAAGGATTAGATACAATAAAAAATATTATAAAAGGCATGATTATAATTAAAGCTATTGAAAATTATAAAAAAAGCAGTTTAAAAGAAAAAAATAAGCCTAGAATATATTTAGATAATATTTTTATTACAAATTTATTTGGATGGTGTGATGCTCCATTTTATGAAAGTTCTATTTTAACATTAGAAATTTTGAATGAATTTAATTTTCAAGTATGTGTACATAATATTACTTTAGAGTTAGTACTTGATTATTTAGTTTCTGCAAAAAATTATCAAAATAATCTTACAGTAAATAGTTTATTTTACAATATAATTAATCCTGATTACAATAATAAAAATCATATTCAAACTAGAACTAAAGATTTAGTTAATATAAAAAATGACATCTTTAAAGCATTAGAAAATTATAATATAAAAATTATTGATAATTTCTTTTTAAAAAAAGAATCAGATGATCCGGAGTTGTATAAGAGAGTGCATGAATCTAGGCAATCAAGAAATGTATTAAAAGGCGGAATTGGAGTTATAAGTGAAAAACAAACTTTATATGATTTTACTATAATTTTGTTATATCGAAATCTTAATATAACAAAATCTAATTTGAATAATATTGATACAATATTTATAACTTATCAAAAACCTATAACTGAAAATATCGATTATAAAGAATATAATTTATACTCAAAAATTATGCCTGTATCAACTTTTATAAATTTATTATTATTAGAAAGTATAATATCGAATATACAAGAGATAGATAAATTTATAGATATAGTATTAATTAACTCTTATTCAAATGTATTACATAGTGAATTTATTAATTATATAAATAATGTACAAAAAGAAGTAAATATTACAGAGGAAGAAAAAAATACTTTATTAATGTTAAAAACAGATAAAGATAAAAAAGATATTATAATTAAAAATGATAGTAATCCCACATTAATATTAGAAGAACTAAATGAGAGAGAAAAAAAACTTATAGAAAAGAAAGATAAAGAAAAACAAGAAGCTTTAGATAAGAAAGATAGGGAAAAAAAGGAAGCTTTAGATAAGAAAGATAAAGAAAAACAAGATGCCCTATATGAGAACGAAAAAAAATACAAAAGAGATAAGTTGATTTTTAAAGTGGTAATAATTATTTTATTCTCTATTTTATTATTTATAGTTAGTGATACTTATCTTGCTCCATATATCATAAAAATAGCTAATAAGTTAAAAAAAGATATTATTAGTGCAAATTATGTATCTCTTTTTATAGGAATGTTGCCATCTATAATTACATTTTTAATATGGATTTTTAGAAAAAAATAGAATATATTTTATGTTATTATAACAGTAATTATGGTAATATATTTTTATTAATTTTTATGGTTATAATTCTATTCAATATAGTAAAACTTTATACTTGTATTTTAATCAATATCTAGTATTATAAAAATATTCATTATTTTATTAAGAGGTTTTTATGCCGAAAGTTTCTGTTGTGCTTCCTATATACAATGTTGAAAAATATTTGCCTAAATGTATAGAGAGTGTTATTGCTCAAACATTAAAATATATAGAAATAATATGCGTTAATGACTGCTCTAATGATAATTCAGAGAATATAATCAGAGAATATATGAAGAAAGATGATAGAATAAAAATTATAAATAATGAAAAAAATATCGGAGTTGGATTTTCAAGAAATATCGGTGTTGATTGCAGTAATGGAGAATATATTTCTTTTATAGATTCTGATGATTTTATAGAAAATGATTATTTAGAGAATCTATATAGTACAGCAATAAAGTATGATGCAGATATAGTTTTTACTAACAATATATATACAGTTAATGAAGTTAAAGGATATATAAAGCCTTATTATCATAATAGATTGGAGAAATGGAAAAAATATTTTAAAGATAAATGTTTTGAAGGAAAAAGTAATTTCAATGTAAGTACAACAGAAAAAGAAAATACACCTGAATATCCTCTTGTCGCTGTTTGGAATAAATTATATAAAAAATCATTTATTTTAAATAATAATTTGAAATTTCAAAATTATATTGTCTCTGAAGATAGTGAATTTTTTTATAAATATTTAGTGTATAATCCAAATATGTATTATAATAACAAAGCTAAATATTATTATGTTCAAAGAAAATCATCAGCCGTGCATTCTATAGAAAAAGAAGAAAAAACAGTATCAGATGCTTTATCTGTATTTAGAAATATATTCAACTTTTATAAAGAAAAAAAAATTAATCTATTAAAAGAATCTAGTTTTTATAATTTTAATTCTTTTTTATTTGTATTTAATAATTACAAAGCAGATAATAAAAATGAATTCTATAAAAAATGCCATGAGTTATTGAAGGAGCTTGATGTTGAAATAAACAGAGAAAAGCATGCATTCATGGCTTATTCATGCTATATAATGAAAACTTATGATGATTATAATATATACATAGAAAAGATTGAATCTATAAAAAAGAAAGTATTTGATATTGCTTGGTGGATACCTTCTATCAATTTAAGAGAGAAATATAAAAAAATAAATCTCGATAAACTCGCAAATAAAAATTGGAATAATTAGATTGAAATGTATATTAATCTGATTATTAATTGAAATCAAAGCTTTTATCTATTAAAAAAGATTATAATATAATTTACAAAGATATATAAATTAATATACTATTATATATAAAATAAATTATAGGACAAATATTTTTATGGAAGAGTTAGAACGAAAACATAAGAAAGATTATTTATTAATTAAATTATTTATAGGCATAGTTGTTGGTATTGTATTAGGTACATATTCAAGTTCTGCTGTAATTAATGTAATACAGTCTATAAAATATGTTCTTAATCAGGTAATATCTTTTATGGTTCCTTTGATAGTGCTTGGATTTATTGCACCTGCTATAACTAGAATGGGAAGTAAAGCAAATAAAATGCTTGGCGTAATGCTTATACTTGCTTATGTATCATCAGTTGGAGCTGCTTTATTTTCAATGACTGCAGGATATATAATAATACCTAATTTGAATATACCTTCTGCTGTTGAAGGCGGAAAAGAATTGCCTGAGATTATATTTAAATTAGATATTAATCCGGTGTTTCCTGTAATAACAGCATTATTTCTAGCTATATGCGGAGGTGTTGCTGTTGTAAAGACAAAGTCAAAATATTTTGAAGGTTTATTGGATGAGCTTAATAATATAATTTTATTTTTAGTAAATAAAGTAGTAGTTCCTATACTTCCTTTTTATATTGGAAGCACATTTGCAACTTTAGCTTATGAAGGTACTATAATAAAAAGTGTTCCTGTATTTATAATAGTTATATTAATAGCAATAGTAGGACATTTTATATGGCTTACTGTATTATATTCAATAGCAGGTATAATATCTAAAAAGAATCCTGCAAGAGTGTTTAAGCATTACGGACCTGCTTATCTTACAGCTGTAGGTACTATGTCATCAGCAGCTACTTTGCCTGTGGCATTAAAATGTGCAAGCAAATCGGATGCATTGGATAAAGACATTGTTAACTTTGCAATACCTATGGGTTCTACAATACATTTATGCGGTTCAGTATTAACAGAAACATTTTTTGTTATGACTATATCAAAAATATTATATGGTTCTTTGCCCGGTATTGGTACTATGATTTTGTTTGTTATACTTCTTGGTATATTTGCGGTAGGAGCTCCGGGAGTACCTGGAGGAACTGTAGTTGCTTCTTTGGGTATTATAATTTCTGTATTAGGATTTAATGATGATGGTACGGCATTGATACTTGCTATATTTGCTTTGCAGGACAGTTTCGGTACGGCATGCAATGTTACAGGAGATGGTGCTTTAGCTTTAATGCTTCAAGGAATATTCAAAAAAGAAAGCTAATCTTTATTTATTAAAATATTAACAAAAGGCTTGGTATTAATTTACTGAGCCTTTTTTATTTTGCAATAACTTATAATCACTTATATTTTTTGTAATAGGTATAAAGATTATAAATCATCTTTTGTGTTATTTACTAAAATTATTAAATTATGGAGCTAGTATGCTAAAGAAAAAATATAAAATTTTAGGGGATAGTTTCAAGCAGTATATACCGCTTTCTAAAAATACTTTTGCTGAAACTAAAACTAATAAAATCACAGAGAAAAATATTGATGAGCTGATAAAATCATTTGAGAAAAAGAGCATAGAAATATTTGTCTATAAAGGGCATAAATAAGATGAGGAAAGAGAGGCTATTGGAAAAGTTGTAAGTTTAGAAAAAGATAATGAGGATGTCGGGCTTTATGCTTTTATAGAATGGTTTGATGAGAGCATAACGGAGAAAAAATCTTTTTATCCTTCTATTGAGATGGTTGGAAAAAAATCTTATGAAGATGAAAATTTTATTTACTGGGAGAATTGCGAAATCAAAGCTATTGCGGCAGTTGAATATCCTGCTAGCCGTAATGTTGATTTGCTTTGTGCTAGTGCAATTATTAGTAATGAAGAAAATATTAATGGAGAGTATATGCAAAAATTAAAAACAGTATTAGAAAAATTAATTAGTGAAGAAAAAGAAATTCAGAAAGAAGCTAGAGATGAATTTGTTTATTTGTTTAGAAATGATGAAGAGATTCAAAATATTATTATTGATATGATAGTGAAGAAATTAAAAGAAGATAATTCAAATGATAAAGCAAGTAATGCAGATAAACAAAATTTAAATAATTCAGAGAACAGCAATAAAGAATTAAATCTATCAGCTATAACTTACGGAGATTGGTGCAATGAATACGCCGAAAGTCAGAATGCAGTAAGATGTTCTTCAAAATCAGAAAGCTCTACATTTATAAAGGCAAGAAAACTTTTCAAAGCAGGATTGAGCAAAGAAGAAATAATGTCAATAGTAAGAAATGATTTGGTTCCTATTGGAGTAGGAGGCGGAGAGAAAATCAACTTATCAGCATTAAGCGAAGAAAACAAATACAGCGAGATAGCAAAACTATTTAAATGATAATTATAAAATTATATTCATTGAAAAACTATTGATATTAACTATACGAATTCATTTTTTGCTTCTTATTTGTAGGCTAGTTTTGTTTACGACAAATGAAATTTAAAAGCTAATTATGAAGTAAATTTATTATAAATAGTATTTGTTCAACTTTTTCCCGCCGCACACTACAAGTGGGCTTCGCCAAAGTTGCAAAAAGTGAAAGTATAAAATTGATAGATTATAAATTTTTTCAAATATAAAAATTATAATAAATTTAACGGAGTTTGAATGGCACAAGGTTCTATAATAAAAGCTGGTATTCATAGCGATGAAGCTAATTTACCAAAAAGAGGATTTCCTGTATCAATAAAAGATGATAATGGGAAAGGAGTTTTTTCACTTTATAGTGAAGG
>NZ_CALXRN010000154.1 GCF_944390595.1 uncultured Brachyspira sp.
CTGCTGTTATCTATTAAAGTTTTATGATTAAGTTCCATTTTTTATTCCTTAAAATCAAGAACATACAAATTAAGAAAATATAATTAAGTCTTTTATACCAATTCTATAGAAAAGAAAAATAATGAGTTAAACGAAATTTAGAGGATATAAAAATATCTATTAATAGTTTAAATAAAACACTATAAAAACAAATAAACATTTTACTACCCACTTATAAGATTTTTACATATTAATAGTATGTTTTTAGACTAAGCCAAGTATAATATTTTATATGATTATGTCAAGCTGGTATTTAAATATTTTTTAAGTATATTATAATATAGCAAAAATCACGGAGATATAAAAATGAATTTCAAAAAAGTAAAAATAGAAATATACATACCTGCAGAGTACACTCAAAAATTAAGAGAGGCTTTAAATAATATAGGAGCTTTGGGAGTTGGAAATTATGATAATGTAATGACTGTTACAAAAATTACAGGATATTGGCGTCCTCTTGAAGGAGCTAATCCTTTTGACGGAAAAGTTAATGAAATATCAGAGGCTCCTGAGGATATGGTAGGCTTTTCAACCGATGCTAAAAATATACCTAATATAATAAATGTTATAAAAGAAGTTCATCCTTATGAAGAGCCTGTTATAAATATTATACCTTTATTGAATGATAAGTTTGATGTGAATTTAAACTATTGAAAATATATCTTTTATAATATAAACAAAATCATTTTTTGGAAACTTTTGAATATTTATAATATTTTCTACTGCATCAGCAAAATATAATTTATTTTTACTAGGCAAATATGATACTGTAAATATTTGAGCATTTGTATTTAATAATTTTTCTTTTGTATATCCGTATTCTGACATTTCTATTATACGTTCCGGAATATTATCTCCCATGAAAATGAATACAGCATGATTGTATAATTTAGCTTTTAATATTTTTTCTTTTTCATTATCATCTTTTTTGAAAAGTTTTTGATTATCATCTATATATAAATCAAATATTTCATTTAACTCATTTTTTATATTATTCAAAACAGCTTCGCCGTCTTTATCAATATCAATTAAAAAGAAATAATAGGCATGTATGATTAAAGACTTTTTATTTTTAATAACTTCTGCATTAATAAAAATCCTTGATGAATTGACAGAATACATACTATATCCGAAATATCTTAATCTGTCTATTATGTGATCCTTAGCTGCTGTTTTATTTAATTCATGTTCAAATATGGAATTATATTTTATAAAATTTAATTTTCTTTTATTAATTCCTGCAACATCAATATACATAAAAACGAGTGTGATAATTTCTAATATTATTAATGCTATGGTGATATATATTTGATTTTTATTATAGATTGAGAAAAAAATTAAGTTGGCAAACGCTATGGCTATTAAACCATAAACGCTTGCCCTTAATAACTCTTTTTTGAAGGAGAACAGCTTATTATTGTTCATTATTACTTTAATTATTATTATCTGTAAGTTGTTACTTCTTGATATGCTCTAACGGCTCTATCAACAACGGCTTTTGTAAAACTGAGTGATAATTCAGCTTCAGCAATAGCATTCATCACATCAGATACATCTACCTGATCCGGTCTTATACCAGCCTGTACTATTATATTATCTCTATCAACTTGTTTCTGATTAACAGCATCAATAGCATCGCTTAACATTGTGCCGAAATTGCTGATTAAATCATTGCCGGAACTTCTTCTAATCTGCTGAGCAGGTCCGTAATGTCTAGGATCTGTAGTTTTTAATACAAATCCGTAATTATCGCCTACATTTCCAGTTTTTGTATTTACACTATAAGAACTCATCACATTATTAACATTCATAAAAATATCCTTATACACAAATTATTCATTAATATCTAATTATATTCAAAGCACTTCCAAACATAGTTTTAGCAGACTGAATCATAGTAGAGTTTGCCTCATAAGCCCTTGAAGCCTCCATCATGTCAACCATTTCTGTAACCGGGTTAACATTAGGCATTTCAACATATCCTGCTTTTTCACCATATTTAATAGCATCTGGGTGTGAAGGGTCATAAACAAATCTAGTTGCAGTTTCCATATCTTTTTCTATGCTGAAAACTCTTACTCCTGTACCAACATTAGGCTGCAATGCCTCTGGTAAGAAAGGACTTCTATATTTATTGCCGTCATCTCTAGGCTTGAATATAACTCTGCTTCTTCTGAAAGCTCCGCCCTCTGTTGTACGTGTAGTATTAACATTTGCTATATTATCAGCTATAACATCTAATCTAGTTCTTTGAGCAGTTAAACCGCTTCCTGATGTATTGATAATTGAAAATATTCCCATTTACTGTCTCCTTCAAGAATGATAAATTAATTAAGCATTTCCTATCATTCTTCTAATTTCTCTATACTGAGCATTAACTATTTGTGTAAACATTTGATAACGTAAAGTGTTTTTAGCTTCTTCAGCCATTTCTTTATCTATATCAACATTATTTTTATCATTTCTATAGCTTGTGTCATAATCCACTGTAAGATTTGGTGTAACCTGCTTATAATCCATAGGCATGTGGAAAGGAAAATGTCTTGAATCTGTCCTTTTAGCTTCCATACCGTCATACTTTTCACTATCTAAAGCTCTTGCAAGCTGATACTCAAAAGTTACATCGCTTCTTTTAAAATTCGGAGTAGATACATTTGCTATATTATCCGCTATAACCTCAGCTCTTAGTCCGTAAACATTCAAAAGTTTTTTAGCTACCGTCATAGTCTTAGCATAGGTTGTATCAGCAAACATACTCATAGGTTTTAACTCCTAAATAAGATAATACTTACAACTATTGTCGGTTTAATGAAAAAGTGCTTTAATATTTTTTTATATATTATGTAAATAAATCAAGAATATGATATTTTTTAAAATAAAATCATATTTATAGAATTTACTTAAAATACAAACTATTCATAACATCTTTAGCAAATGATATTAAACTGCTGCTTATTATAACTGTAGATGAAATAGTGAGTATTATGGATTCTTCGCCTTTGCCTGCTACCGCTATTGCATTGAAAAAATCATTTTTATTTATTTTTGAAGTGAATATAAACTCAGCGAATAAGTCATCATGTTTTTCTCTTTGTTTTATTGATATAGGAGTAATTATGGAATAAAGCTCGCCTCTTCTGCTTTTAAATCCGTCGAAAAGTTCTCTTATACCTTTTTCGTCGTATTTTTTATCACTGTAGCTTATTATTATTGATATTCTATTATCCGGACTTTCTATTTTTAATACGGCTCCGCCTATAAAAGCATTAAAATTTTCAGGAACTAATAAATGAAATCTGTCAGGATTAGCTTGAATAGAAACTAAATTACCAATATTAAATTTAGCATTATCTCTTAAATATTTAATATCAGCTATTCTGTTAATAATATTTATATCATTACCGCTTATATTCAATGCATTTTCCAAAATATCAAGAGCATAATCATATTTGTATATTGCTTTATAAGAAACTGACATATTAATCATAGACAATATATCATTATTATATATAGATATAGCTTTTTTATACTTTTCTATAGCTTCTTCATATTTTCCTTCCATAGAAAGAATAATTCCATACTCTCCGTAAACACTGGAATTAACATCGCCTAAACTTATAAGCTTTTCTATTACATTTTTAGCATCATCATACTGATAAGTGCTTATAAGAGCGTCTATCTTGTTTTCAAGCAATTCCTTATCATCTTTTATATATTCAAGAGCTTTATCAATCAATTCTATTACAGCTTTATAATTTTCTTCCTCATAATAAATATCAGCCAAAACTAAATAACCGTATTTATATTTATTATCCTTCTTTATCAATTCTAATGCCAATCTTTTAGCATAATCAATATTATTTAACTCTATTAAATTATTTATCTTCTCTACAACAATTTCATTATTTTCTTTTAAAATATCTTTAATTTCATTATCTAAATTACTAACAGGCATATAATTCATCTCCATTCGGCTATTATAAAACCTTTATCTTTATTTTTTAAAGCATGTTCCTTTAATCTTTTATCCGGATTAACACATATTTTAGTGTCGGCAAAATTAAAAAGAGGTAAATCACTTATGGAGTCGCTATATGCTATATTTTTATAACTATAATTTGGAAATAATTGCTCTGTAAATAATCTGTATCTTTTGGCCTTACCATAACAGTTTTTTCCATACATATAGCCTGTATATTTTCCTCTAAAAGTCCATAATTCTGTACCGAAACATTTATCAAAACCTAAATTACTTGCTATATATTTAGCATAAATTTCAAAACTCGCAGTTACCAAAATTAAAGTGTACCCTTTGCTTTTAAGTCTTTTTATCTCTTCCAAAGCATCTTTATAATACAAATTTGGAACTACAGTATCAGCAAACTCTTTACCTATTTTATCTCCGAAATCTATATCAATATTTTTAAATATATGTGCTATTCTGTATTTTACGCTTTCATTATCTATAATTTTAAAAACAAATAATAAAAAATACGGTATCAAAATAATATAATGTATAAAACTTTTAGGATTCTTTTTTAAATAGAATTTCATAAATGGAACTATTGAATCTTTATTTAATATAGTTTTATCTAAATCAAAAAATGCTGCTTTCATATAATTGTATTCTACTACAAAAAAATCATTTGTCAAAGGAATTTAATAAATTTAAGTATAAAAAATTATGTAAACTGCCAAAGAAAATAGCTTGACTATAAATAAAAAATTTAATATTATATAATTAATTAATTGATAAAGAATACAAATGTAATATATATATAATTTTAGGAGAGAATATGCTAAGAGAATTAGTAATATACGGAGATGAAAGACTGCAGCAAGTATCAGAAAAGATAGAAAAGATAGATGATGAAATATTAACTTTAATAGATGATATGTTTGAAACTATGTATAAAGAACGCGGAGTGGGACTTGCAGCTGTTCAAATTGGAATATTGAAAAGATTAATAGTTATATCTGTACCTGATTTGGATGATGAGAAAAAGCCGGATTTCAAATTGGCGCTTATAAATCCGGAAATAATTTGGCATTCAGATGAAATGGAAATATTGGAAGAAGGCTGTTTATCTTTCCCAGAAATAAGAGATGATGTTGCCAGATATCAAAAAATAAAAGTAAAATATTTAGATAAAGAAGGAAATGAACAAATCTTAGAAGCAGAAGACTATATAGCAAAAGTACTTCAGCATGAGATAGATCATACAAATGGAATATCTTTTATAGATAGATTAGAATCCTATCAAAAAAGAAGATTAAAAAAAGAATTAAAAGAACTTAGAAATAATACTGTACGCGGTATAAAAAAAATTAACAATAGACAAGCATTACAAAATAGCTGATATAATTGATTATGATTAAAAATATAATATTCGATTTAGACGGCACTTTAGCAGATTCCATATACGATATATATTGCTGCGTTAATTTCACTTTGAAGCATTTTAATTTAGAAAGTATTTCAATGGAAGAAGCACATAAATTTGTAGGAAATGGTGCTAGAATGTTAATAAAGCGTGCTATTAATAATGGTAAACATAATACAGAATATTTAAATAGTATTGAAGATGATGTATACAATTTTTATGTAAAATATTATGAAGAACATTGTATAGATAATACTAAGCTTTATGATGGTGTTTATGATACTTTAAAAAAGTTACATGAATCAAACATAAATATGTTTATCATTACTAACAAACCGAATGATATAGCAATCAAAACAGCAGAAAAACTAAACATAATTAATTATTTTAAAGCTGTTATTGGAGACGGATTTTATCCTTATAGAAAGCCAGATGCTAATATATGGTACAATTTAAAAAAGGATTTTAATCTTCTTGAAAATAATACAATTATGGTTGGAGACGGCATAGCTGATTATGAATTCGCCGTTAATTCTAAGATAAAGGTATTATTAGCACTATACGGAATAACAGATAAAAATATTCTTTTAAATTTAAAAAACAATTATTACTTAAATTATATTTTTGAAGTTTCCGATTATTTAAATTAAATTACTATAAAAAAAAAGAAAATTACATACTTGACAATACTAAAAAATGTTTGTATATTAGAATAAATTATTTATTAGTATTAATTAACAGTAGCAATATGAAAAATAAGAATTTTAAGTACACCAAAAT
>NZ_CALXRN010000155.1 GCF_944390595.1 uncultured Brachyspira sp.
TATTTCCTCCTGAGTATCTTCAACAGAACTTTCTGATTCTTTTACTTCATCTGTATCTATTAAAGTAGATTCTGCTTCTTCACCAACTAATGATTCAGAGCTTTCTTCTGATATTTCCTCTTTTATTTCTTCAGAACTTTCTGATTCTTTTGGTTCTTCTACATATGTTAAAGCAGATTCTGTTTCCTCACTAGCTAATGATTCAGGACTGTCTTCTGATATTCCCTCTTTTATTTCTTCCTGTGACTCTTCAGCAGAGCTTTCTAATTCTTTTGGTTCTTCTATATCTGTTAAAGTAGATTCTGTTTCTTCGTTAACTAATGATTCAGGACTTTCTTCTGATATTTCCTCTTTTATTTCTTCCTGTGACTCTTCAGCGGAGCTTTCTAATTCTTTTGATTCCTCTGTATCTGTTAAAGCAGATTCTGTTTCTTCGTTAACTAAGGATTCAGAACTCTCTTCTGATATTTCCTCCTTTATTTCTTCCTGAGTATCTTCAACAGAACTTTCTAATTCTTTTGATTCCTCTGTATCTGTTGTTTCCTCACTAGCTAATGATTCAGGACTTTCTTCTGATATCTCTTCTTTTATTTCTTCCTGAGTATCTTCAATAGAACTTTCTAATTCTTTTGGTTCTTCCACATCTGTTAAAGTAGATTCTGCTTCTTCACTAACTAATGATTCAGGACTTTCTTCTGATATCTCTTCTTTTATTTCTTCTTCTGGCTCTTCAACAGAGCTTTCTAATTCTTTTGGTTCTTCTATATCTGTTAAAGCAGATTCTGTTTCTTCACTAACTAATGACTCAGGGCTTTCTTCTGCTATCTCTTCTTTTATTTCTTCCTGTGACTCTTCAGCGGAGCTTTCTAATTCTTTTGACTCCTCTGTATCTGTTGCTTCTTCGATAGCTAATGATTCAGAACTTTCTTCTACTATATTTTCTTTTGTTTCTTCATGTTGTTGCTCTTCAACAGAGCTTTCTAATTCTTTTGGTTCTTCTATATCTGTTAAAGCAGATTCTGTTTCTTCGCTAACTAATGATTCAGAACTTTCTTCTGCTATCTCTTCTTTTATTTCTTCCTGAGTATCTTCAATAGAACTTTCTAATTCTTTTGGCTCTTCTTCCGTCTCTTCAGCAGATATTTCTAACTCTTTTGCTTCTTCAGCAGATTCTTTTATACTATTTAATATAGCCTCATCTAAAGATAAAACTTCTTTTCTATTTTCTTCTTTTTCTATATTTGAAAGATATTCTTCTATATTATCAAGAATTTCTTTATCTAATGATAAAAGCTCATCATCTGTATAACTTTTATCTTCTATTTCTCCAACATAATCTCCTATATCATTATTGTTTAATACAAAGTCATCTGATATGCCGTCTTCTATCATGCTATTTATATTAGATAAATTGTCAATATCCTCTTCTTCTTCATCATCTAATATATTATTTATATCCAAAAGCTCTTCATCAGTATATTCCCTCATCTCCAAATGATTTGATTTTTCTTTTTCATCTGAAAGAATATTATCATAACTATCTTCCAATTGAAAATCATCAACACTTTGAATGGAATCTAATTCTCCTTCTTTTAATCCTGATTCTACTTTTATTGATTCATGAATTTTATTTTGATCTTTTGAATATATATTATTAATTATATAAGATTGTTCTGCAGATAATACATCTTCTGGTATAAAGCCATCATCTTCATCATCTTCATCGACAACATATTTATCTGAAGTAGCTGGAAAAAGAATAGATATATTCTCCAAACTTACATCATCAATACTGTCAGCTATTTCAAGATCATCTTCAGATAGTTTTAAACTTCTTTCCAAATCTTTATATTTTTCTGTTTCTTCTTCTGTATAAGCTATATTTAATGTATCATCTTTTTCGTCTTTAATATTATTATCAGGTTCATTTAATACATATTCTTTGCTTGTTATTTTTCCATGTATTTTAGGACTTTCTTTATCTGTATTACCAATAGATATTATAGGAAAATCATTTTCATTTACTTCTATAACTCTTTCTATAAGTTTATCTATATCATACTCATTGATTGAGACATCTTTATTGTAATCAAAAATACTGGCGAACTCTTTTTCCACTATTTAATTCTCTTCATAATTTTTTCTTATATCAGAGTACCTTTTAGGTATGGTAATAATTATATCATTAGTTATAGGCGTATTGTAATCAAAATTATCTGGTAAAAACCCTAATTCCGACATACCTCCGCATATCTCCAAAATATCTGCCACTGACACACCATATCGGCAAAAATATACTCCCTGACTAATAACAGCTCCTTTTACTGTAACACTAATCAATGTATCATTTACTTCAATATTCTTATGAAAAATATTTATTATTATTCCCAATAAAAATATCATTAGTATAAACGACAAACAAAATATTCTATCTCTCATAAAATTATCGGTTATTTATACAATTTTGTTTAATGATATCATTCTTTTTATTTAACGTCAAGATTATAAAATTTATATACTGTAGAATAATATAAATAATTTCAATTTTTGCTTGATAATTTAACAAATGGTAGTATACTATATTAAATATATTATTTTATTTCCGATAATACTAAAAAATAAAATTATATGGTGTTTAAAATATGTTTGATTTAGATGTAGTAAATGCTTTTAGTAAAGGTACAGTAATTATATTAAAAAGCTACTTTAATTCTAAAGTTGGTAAAGGTAATGTAAGAATATACAGAAATGCTAATCATGTAGGCGGTGTAATAGTTTTTGTTGGAATAACAGGAGATTTAAGCGGAAGACTTATGTTCAATATGAGCAAAGCTACTGCTTTTAAATTAGCATCCGCATTAAATATGGAATCAATAACTACAATAGATGATATATTCATAGCTACAATCAAAGAATTCGTTAATATGGTTGCCGGAAGTGCTATTAACGATTTATCTACTAAGCATATAGATTTAGACATGACACCTCCTGCTATATTAATGAGTGAACAAATGTCTATGCTTGAAAAAGAAAATGATAAAATATTATCCATAAACTATAAAACAGAGCTTGGAGAAATATTTATGAATTTAATATTATTTAATCAGTCTAATTAAAATAAGTGCCTAAAATTGTACAATATTTTATATTAATTTTTATTATAGTCCTAATAATAAAAATTATAGTAAATAATATAGTTATATCAAAAAAATCAAATGAATTTTTAGATAAATATTTCAAAGATGAAGAAAAGCTGTATTCAATAAAAGAAGTATCTGAAGCATTTAAATTGGAAGAAGAACATTTTAAGAAGCTTCTATGCACATTAGAAAAATATAATTATTTTCACTTCTTTAATAAGAGAGGCGTAACAATGGTTAAAGATTTCTATTCCAAATACGAACTTAAATATTTAGTAAAAATTCTTAGCAAAAAACAAAAACTCAAATATTAAATTATTTCTTTGATAAATAAATCGCTGGAAGTTGCTAGGTCTACTACCTCTATTCCATCACTAACTGTGCCGTCAAGATGCTTAACTATAGATAGTACAGGACGTAAAGGCAAATTAGGATTTTGTTCTATAACTCTGGCTATACTTCCGTCTGAAAGCTTAACTCTAGTATTATTAGGATAAAAACCTACAGCCTTTTGGAAAGCTTTAACAACATCAGTATCAAAATCCTTTTTAGCAAGCGATATTATAATTTTTACAGCTTTATCCGGTGTATAAGGTATATTACGTTCACCTTTAGTTATTAAATTATTAAATGTATTACAAACAGACACTATTTTACTGTATAAACTTATATCTTTATTATCTTTCTGAAAAGGATATCCCGTACCGTCATATTTTTCATGATGCTCAAGTACAATATCTGCTATATTATCATCCAAATTATCTCTTTTTACCAATTTATAACCCTGAGTAGGATGTTTTTTTAATATAGCTTCTTCCTCTTTTGTAAGATTTGCCTTTGTTAATATACTTTCCTGAATAAGAACTTTTCCTATATCATGTACTAATGCCCCAAGCATTATATTTGCCATATCAACTTTTGTAAGATTTAATTCTCCTGCAGTAATAGCTGATAATGTAGCTACATCTACTGCATGTTTATACATTGTTTCATCTTTACGTTTTAACATAGAAAGATAAGAATGTGCATCCTTATTATCAAGAACTGATGAAAGCATATTATTAACTTCTTTTTTCATACTGTCAAAATCTATAGAAGCCCCATTTTTTACTGATTCATATAATGATTTAGTTTTTTCTATAGCAGCTTCCTTACTTTTTGCAACCTCTTTACTATCTATTTTTAATATTTGCTTTCCTTCTTCCTCTACAACTCCTCTTATGACAGTTTTTTCACCGCTGCCGGATGTATTTACTGTGTTTTCTTTTTTAAGATTTAAAAGTTCTGTTACACTTATAGTTGTAATTGAATTTCTTTTTAATGTTTCTATTATATCTTTTGTAATTACAGTACCAATATCAACTATTCTTTTATCATCGCTATTATATATATTACTAGCTACTTTCATTCCTTCTTTTACTTCATTTAATGGTATTGTAATTTTTGGCATATATAATCCTCGAAATAAAATATTAGAATATATAATACCATATAGTGATATTATATCAAGTAAAATTATAACTATAACTGAGCTGTTATATTATAAATATAATAATTTAAAAATAAAAAATGCACATAAAAATAAAAAATATATATATAATTAAGTACTTTTACTAAAACGCATAGATGTTATATTATATTTATTAAGTCTCAATATAAACATAGCTACTATAACAGCCATAAAAAATGCAACCATTATAAAATAATTAGCTATTGACATACTAGTATCGCTTTGAATACTATTGAGTCTTTCAGATTTTGAATTTATGCTTTCATCTATTGCATTGGCTTCAGATATATTTCCGCTTTCCATTAAAGAACCTTTTCTCATCCTCAAATTATCTATTTCTTTAATTATACTATCAACTTCTTTATCTTTCTTTATTTTATTATATAAATTATATCCCCAAATGCCTATTCCAACAACAGATAGCACAGATGTTACAATAATCAGCACAAGTATGGCAAATTTTCTTTTTTTTATACTTAGATTTGATATATTAAGAGACTTACTTTTTATATCCTCTATATGATCAATAAGGTCTTTAGAATCCGGATATACTAATCTAGCCTCTTCCATACATGATAAAAGATTCACCATAGATTTATATCTTTCAGATCTCTGAAATCCAAGATAAAGTCTATCTATCTCCTTTATTTTATCTTCAACAGTATGTTTTACTACTTTAGGCTTTAAAAAATATGATTTTTTCTTTTTTTTCTTTTTCTCATCCTGACTGCTGCCGTTTTCTTCCGTATTTTCCTCATCTAATAAGTTTATATTTTCATTTTCGTCAACAAATCCCTTATCAAGTTTTCTAATTCCGCCTAATGTGTTTTCCTGACTTACTGTATTTCCATTTCTATCTTTAATTTGAACTCTTATGCCGAAAGTATCTCTAAACATATTTTCAGCACTTTCAACACTCGTATCTTTATTTATAACTATGAAAGCCTTTTGATTTTTCCTAGGATCAGATATTTCAAATAATTTTATATCATCAGATTTATGTGCACCTTTATATATACCTAATGATATACCAAATTCTCTATCAAAAGCATCAAGAAGTTTTGATATGGACATATCTAATGTAATCTTCATAATAACCCTCTTTTATGTGCTTATTTTATCATATTTTACAATAAATAAAACACATCACTTCAAAAAAAAGAAAAAATATAGAACATAATACTTGATTTTTATCAAGTATAATTTATAATCTAAGCTATTAAAAACGTGTTTTTTACAATAGCCGAGATGGCGAAATTGGTAGACGCAGCAGACTCAAAATCTGCCTGAGGCAACTCAGTGAGGGTTCGAGTCCCTCTCTCGGCACATTTAATTTACATAAATGAGTGTGCCTTATGAATAACTCAGCTATAATAATAGATGATGATAATAGCCGATATAATAAAATAAAAGCCGCATTAGAAAGTTCTTCTATAGAAGTATTCATAGCTGAAAACCTATACGAATTAATGAGTAAAATATACAAATATAGCATACGCATATTAGTTTTTAATCCAAACTTAGTATGGATTAATGTTATAGAATTTATCAATGAATTAAAAAAACTTCCTAATTTTAATGAGTTTACTATATTTTTTTTGTATGAAAATATGAGTAAACATTTAGAAAAAGAAGCCCAAAGATTAAATATAATATGTATGAAATACCCTTCTCATATAAATAAATTAGTAAGCAAAATATAAAATCTGTAACCTATACCATAAATTTTATAAAAAATGTAGTACCTTCTCCAACTATAGAGTCAACATCTATGCTGCCGTTATGTTCTGATATTATCTTTTCTACAGTAGCAAGACCTATACCTGTACCCTTCTCCTTGGAAGTAAAATAAGGTTCAAATATCTTATGAAAATTATTTTTATCTATACCTACTCCTGTATCAGTTATGCTTACAATAAAAAATTCATTTAAATCTATTATTTCATGGTATGAAGAAATATATATTACAGAACATTGAGCTTCTAAAGCATTTTTTAATAAATTTCTAAAAGCCATAGCCAATTTCTCTCTGTCCATATTAATAAAATGATCATGCTTACTCAAAACAATACTAAACTTCACATTAGGAGTATTTTTAAAAGAATCCAAAACTTCTAAAAGAACTCCATTAATTGACTGCTTATCTTCAGAAAGTTTTATTGCAAAAGAAAATTCAAAAAAAGATTTAATTAAAGCAGATATAATATTAGCATTTTTTACTATAATATTAGTTGATTTTTTTACTTTTTCTATATCTTTATCAGACATATTAGAAGAAATTTTCCTATCTATAAGTTCAGCATTCATAATAATAGGCATTAGCGGATTTTTTATTTCATGAGCCACCTTTATAGCAGCCTCCCTCCAAGTTTCTAGTCTTGCCCTAGTATTTTCTCTCTCCCTATGATATTTTAAAGCTCTTGCCATAACATTAAATCTATGTATTAGATTTCTCATATCATGCACACCGCCAAGTTTCATATCTATATTAAAATCGGCATTAGTTATAGAATTAGTGGCATCAAGAATCAAACTGATAGGCCTTGTAATTAATCTTGATATTGCTATGCCAAATACTATTGAAAAAAAGGTTGATATACCTAAAATAAATAAATATAAAAGATTCAATATTACAGAAAATTCATTTGTAAACATATTAACAGAATTATAAAGTCTAAAAGCTTCTAAAGCATTATTCCTAATTTCTATGTAATTTTTAGGCATAATCTCTGACCATATAACATAATTATCAGCTATATGCAATGGTATAATGGCATTAACATAAAATAAACCATTATATTCACTATTTAAAAATATTATATCTTCATTATCTAATTTATAATTGATATCAATCGGTATATAATCGCCAGAATTAAAGAATATAATATTATTACCATTATACGAATTAGATAAAAAAATCACATTATTAAAATATTCTGTCTTTTTTAGAAGATCATATATTTTATAATTATCTACATTATTCGATAAAATATAATCATATAAATTATTAAAATATTGAGTACCTACTTCTGAAATTATATCAATCATATAATTTTGTTTATTTATTAGATCATTATTTGATATATCTATTAAATAGGATATAGAATCATTAATATTTTTATCTAAAAATAAATCCAAATTACTTTTAATTATATATGTGGATATTTTACTTATAAATAGACTCGGCAGTATAGTCATTAAACCCATAATAAAAACTATAACTATTTTTAAATGGGATCCTTCCTTTTTCATTATAGCATCTACTATAAATTTAATAATAATGATAATTCCAACTATTATACTTGTAAAAGGAAAAAATAAAACAGAAAATACATAAAAAGGATTAACTATATTAGGTTCATATATAAAACTGCTTACCCATATAGACGCTATTAAGTTTACTATGGTAGATATAACTATAAGGCTTGGTACTACTATACCATACCTTTTTTTAATTCTTTCGTATCTTTTCTTAATAAAATCCATAATTTATTTAAGCATATCTTCTAAAATAACAGGCATATCATCCACTTTTTTTAAATGAACAGATTTAATACCTAATTCCAAAGCAGCATTAACATTATTAAGATTATCATCTATGAACAAACACTCTTCAGCTTTTACATTAAATTTATTTAAGAAATATTCAAATATAGACTTTTCTGGTTTTACCATTTTAACATCCCCAGAAATTACCCCTCCTATACAAACCGTATCAAAAAAATCTGTATCTTTTCTTAAAAAATTAAATGTTTCCATTGGCATATTAGAAAGATAATATATATTATAGCCTTTGTTATGATATTCTCTCAATAAGTGTATATTATTATTATCCTTATTAAGACATATAGTTAATGCTGTATCAAATATTTTATTTATAACTTCTTCATACTTACTACATACTTTAATAAAATGCTTTCTGGAATCTTCAAAACTTACCACACCTTTATCCATAAGAATCCAATCTTTGCTATTAAAAGTATTATTAACAAAAAATTCTCTATCTTCTTTATCTATATATGTATTTACAAAATCATCTACAATAAATTCATATAAAACATTTCCTATATCAGATATTATATTTTTAATCATAATTTAAAACCTTAATTAATATTTTCAAATATTATATTTTCTATAATTTCTTTGTCAAGCAGTATTGACAAATAGTAAAAATAAATTTATAGTTATATTACTCTGCTGTTCTCGTTAAGCGATGACATTCTTGC
>NZ_CALXRN010000156.1 GCF_944390595.1 uncultured Brachyspira sp.
GCATTAACTCTCTGGAAAATAAATTTTCCAGAGGCTCACAATTTTTATTTTGTTATATAAATTCTTACAAATATCTGCTGTACAAATAAATATAAATTTTCTTAATTATTTGCTGCTGCAGAACAACAGTCTAACTGTTTCATTCTAAATATAACAGAAACTTTACTCCCATCTGGAGGAAGTACATCTTCTCTTATATATTTATCTATATTTTTATTTTCAAGTTCTGCTGTAGTAAATGAAGAATCGCTTGTTATAGCTATAGGGCAGCTGTCAAGACATAATATACATCCTGTTCTATTAGCTTTAGCAGCCTCAAAATTTCCTCCGAATCTTACTATCATCATTCTTTCTTCAGAAGATTTTATTACATTTTCAAAAGGTATTTCTTTTTCTGAACCTTCCCAAGTAACAAATACATCTAACGGTTCTCCTTTAACTGCTTTTGATAATGACATGTCTTCCATAGTTAAATTATTTCCTTCAACACATCCTATATCTTTTAAAGCCTGATAAAATTCTCTTTCATCTGTAAGAGATATTAATACTCCTTTATCTCCATATTTACCGCCTTTAAATACTATTCCATGATGTCTTGTAGGATTATTAAAATATTTTCCATTAACTATTGCTTCTATTCTTACTTCTTTTCTATTATTATTTATAATAGCAGGAGCTTCTCCTTCATCTCTTAATATTACGCTTCCCATAGAGTTCTTTAATTCTTTATTACATGATATAACAAAGAATAAGCATATTAAAAAACTAAAAATAATTTTTTTATTCATATTATTTACTGTCCTTCTATAGATTTATTGTTTACATATTTTCTTTTTAAGAATAAAGAT
Organism: uncultured Brachyspira sp.; assembly: GCF_944390595.1. Lineage (GTDB taxonomy): Bacteria > Spirochaetota > Brachyspiria > Brachyspirales > Brachyspiraceae > Brachyspira. Next base: position 849 of record NZ_CALXRN010000156.1, read on the forward strand.
ATTCCTGTTACCAATATTAATATAACAGCAGCAATTAAAAAGTATACATATTTATTGTTTTCTGAAACTAATCCTACAGATGCTATTGTAAATAAAGATATTCCCGGAAGCATGAATAAAAATGTATATAAGGAATACTTTATAAAACTAACATCTGTTATACCATATGCAAAATTCTGTATATTATATGGAAATAATGGAACTAATCTTGTAATCATTAAAAGAAGCATTGCATTTTTATTTCCTTCCTGAAATAGAAGTTTATTTAAATATTTATTTTTTTCTATTAAGGGCTTTATAGTATCCTTTAGAAAAAATCTTGATACTAAAAATGATATTATAGCAGCAAGGGTAGAGGATATAGAGCATAATATAATTCCAAGTATAGGCCCGAATAATATTCCGGAAAATAATGCAAAAGTGATTCCTGGTAATGCTAATATAGAACTTCCTATAGCTGTTACAGCAATATATATAATTGATGCTTTTATTATATTATTGCCTATCATATATTTAAAATCATCAAAATTATGAATTTTATCATGCAGCTTGTAATGATGATTTATAATAATAATAGCTATGACCGCTATTATAAATATTGCAAGTTTAATATATTTAGATTTTATTTTCATTGTTATCAGTATTTTCTTGTAAATTATTTTGTTTATTTTTTTTACTTTGATATATTTGTCTTAATAAAATAATTAATGCAGATAATGCAAATAATATTAAAAGTCCTGTAACAAATAATTTTGCTCCTCCAGTAAGCATTCCGCCTACATAAGAATAAACTATTGTAGCAGGAAGCTGTCCTATTCCGGTAGCTATAAAAAAACCTAAGAAATTCATTGAGGTAAGTCCTGCTGCATAACTAACTATATCAAAAGAAATAAAAGGAAGTAATCTTGCTATAAGTATGCTTTGTTTTCCGTATTTAGCGAAAAAATCATCTATCTGTTTTAATCCTGTTTTGCTTGTTAGTTTTTCAACGAAATCTCTTCCAAGTATTCTAGCTATATAAAAACATAAAGCAGCCCCAGCCATAGCACTAGACCAAGATAATATTGCACCTGCTTTCCAGCCGAATAGATTAGCATTTGCAAATGTAAGAAGAAATGCAGGTAAAGGAGCTACTACAGATTGAAGAACCATAAGTATAAATGAAACAGCCATAGCATAATGTCCATAAGATGCTACGAATTCTTTTACAACATTAAAATCTCCTGTAGCGAACATTTTAAATATTGTATTAAGCTGTTTATTTATCGCTGGTATAAATATATATGATAGTATACATAATATAATAATTAGCAATAAAATTAATTTTTTTATTATTGACTTTTTATTTATAGATGAAGATTCTTTCATAATAAATAAGCTCCCAAGTTTACAAAAGTAGTTTGTATTAAAATTTATTATAGATTAATAAAATAAGTGTAAATGATAAGTCTCACGGACTATAATAGATTATTTAAGAGGAAATTTATGCTTGTTAAAGAAAATATTAAATCTTGTTTTTGAATATATTTTTAACATACGCAATCCAATAAGTTAATACAGTAATATTAACAAAAAAAATAAAAATATCAAGTATTACATCAAAAAATATTAATTCATAATGATTTTTTATTGACTATAATTTTTTGTATGTTATTATAAACAAAATTTTATAAAGAAAGGAGAATTTTCCATGAAAAAAAGTTTTATAATTTCTTTTGCCGTTTTATTATCATTAATGATAAGCTGCAGTAATTCATCATCATCATCATCTTCTTCTTCTGCTGCTGCTCAAACTAATCAGCAGGAAGAAGTAACTGCATCAGCAAGCTATAACAATTTAACTGTTGATGAAGTAGTAACATTATGGAAATCAAATCCAAACATAATATTAATAGATGTTAGAACACCTGATGAGATTAAAGAAACAGGTTCTATAGAAGGTGCTACTAATATAGATTTCAAAGCACCAGATTTTAAAGAAAATGTATCTTCTTTAGATAAAAGCAAAGAATATATAATATTCTGCAGATCAGGCAATCGCTCAGGACAGGCTTCTCAAATAATGGCTGATTTAGGTTTTACTAATATAAACAATCTTAGTAATGCCGGATATGATGAGTTTTCAAAAGCATTAGCTCAGTAATTCAATGATAGAGTTAATTGATGAAATATTGTTTTTTTTACTATAAAAATAAAATTCCTCTTTCTATCAATTTGATTAGATCGTGAATCTATAAAAACATTTCAAACAAAATAATATATTTAGTTATTTTTTATTAATTCCAATAAACACGGTAAATTTATGTGTTTATTGGGATTAATTACACATGATTTTTTAGCTGGAGATACTCATGCATCATTTTTCAGAAACTTTAAAAAAATATAATATAGAATTAAAAAAGAAAGATATAGAAACTGTTCAAATTAATACAGGATATAATTGTAATTTACATTGTGCTCATTGCCATGTAGATGCTGGTATTAATAGAAAAGAATCTATAAGCAGAGAAGTATTAAATGACTGTTTTAAATTTATAAAAAATTCTAATAAGGAAATAGATGTAGATATAACAGGAGGTGCTCCTGAAAATTGTGATTTTTTATCCGAGTTTATAGAAGATATTAGAAGATTACAAAATGTTAATAGGATTATATTAAGAACTAATTTAACTATTTTAGAGAATAAGAAAGAACTTATAGATATTTTTAAAAACAATAGGGTAGAGTTGGTGGCTTCTCTTCCATGTTATACAAAAGAAAATGTAGATGAACAAAGAGGAAATGGAACTTACGAAAAATCTATAAAAATGCTTAAGTATTTAAACTCTGTAGGTTATGGTATTGATAGAGATTTGATTATAAATTTGGTTTATAATCCGCTTGATGATTATTTGCCAGGTTCCCAAATGGAATTAGAAAAAGATTATAAAGAATATTTAAAAAGTGAACATAATATAGTATTTAATAATTTATATACTATTACAAATATACCTATAGGAAGATTTGAGGAGAAACTTAAAAAAAATAATAAGTATGAAAATTACATGCAGCTTCTTGAAGATAATTTCAATGCATCTAATGCTTACAAAGTTATGTGTTTAAATACTGTTAATATAGGATATGACGGCAGGGTGTATGATTGCGATTTTAATCAAATGAAAAATCTAGCATCTTTAAATGGTAAGTCTTCATACATAAAAGATTTGACCATTGATGACTTTAAGAATAATACTATAGCAATAGAAGATTATTGTTACGGATGTACAGCAGGGGAGGGAAGCAGCTGTCAGGGAAATTTGCAATAATATAGAAAAGTTCTTCTATAATTGTTTTCTTTTATAATTGTTTTATTTATAGAAGGACTTTTTAATTTAATATCTTAAGCATTTCAGTTTCTATTGATTTAATATTTCCTTTTGCTTCTTGAATAGCTTTTATTTCTGCTCTTCTTTGTTCTAATAATTCTTCCTGACCTTGTTTATCCAAAGTTGATTTTTTAGCAAAATATGCATCGCTTATAAGCTTGTCAGCCATTCTCAAAGTTCTGTCTGATACTATTGCTTTGTCTGATGCATTCTCTGCTTTATACATATTGAAACTCGCATCAGTTTTTAAAGCTCCTTCAGGTACTCCGTCAAGTATACTTCCTTTCCATTCCAATTTAGGCTGATAATTATATGTAATATAATCAAAATATTCAGCATTCTTTATTTCATCATTATCAACGAATATATCCAAAGCTTCATTAGCAGTTTCATTTAACAAAAACATTTTATTTTTACAGTCTTCAGTATATATTTTTTGAATACAGTTTAAATTTTGAAAATCATTATTATTTATAAGCTTTCCTATTTCTGAATCAAAATCTATTTCCAAATTATCTTTCAAAAGTAAAGTATAATGTACTACACCGCCTCTTCCTCCTGTATAGTGATACTCGCTTGAAACCATTAATTCTTCTTTGCCGTCATTATTGATATCACATAAGAAGAAATATGGAGAATGCAAAGACCAACGCGAATACATTGCTTCTCTTACATAATCTGAATATTCTTCTTCATTAAATTTACCGAAACTTATAAATTTAGAGTCCTTGATATAATCTTTCAAATCATTTGTAGAAATTGAATTAATTTCAGCAGATTTTACTTTATCTATATATCCAAGTCTGAAATTATAAGTTTTTATCTCTTCAAATGAAGCATATAAATTATCTCTTATGAACTCAGGATTGTAATAATGCATATTTACCGGTCCTCGTATAGTGCTTTCAATTAAAAATGTATTTTTCTTAAACTCAAGTAAACTAAGATCGTTCCATCCATTATAGGCATCATCAGTTTCAAGATTGTAATAATTTTCATAATATGCTAAATACTCATTTATACTATCATCTGTTAACCTATTTTTTATATAAGTTCTTATATATTTGTTAATTATATTTGTATTGATTATTTCTGGTACTATATTTAATGAAGCTACACTAGCTGTACCTTCTTCTACAACTGAAGTTAAAGAATAATTATTTTCATTAAATAAATCTATATAGCCTGTATTTTTGACAATATATTTATAAAAATCATTATTATAGGCATCAATAACTAATTTTTCTGCTCTTAAAGAATCAGGGGCTTCTATTATATAATCAACCAATTTCATCTTATTACTATAAGCATTATCATTATCATAACTTGTTATTATCATAGCTATATTAGTTCCGCCTGCATTTTTCCATTCTGTTAAATATTTTTTTTCTTCTTCAAAATAGTAAAGAGAATCTGTAGCAAAATGAGATAAGAACAAAGCTAAATAAACTTCAGCATCTTTTTTATTTAATTTTAATAATTCTTCTCTTGCTTTTTTTAATGCCAAATTCTGCTCTACGTATAAATATTCAGCCGCATAATATTCTGTAAAATCTTCATTATATATATCCCCGCTTGAAAATATTTCATTAAATGGAGCATAATTAACATTTGATATAAACTCTATAGAATATTTTTTTCTTTCATCATCATTTGCAAATTTTATATTAAGAAAATTAAAATTTCTTTTTGCCTCTTCATTATTTTCTCTTGCATTTTTAAGTTCTTCATCAAATTTAGCTTTATCTGCTCTAATACCTTTATAAACATATTTCATATCAAAGAATTCTTTTTCAGTTTCTGTTTTTTGATTATCTGATGTTGATATATTAGTATGAGTACTAATTTTTTGTGATTGTTCTGTTTGATTTGTTTCCTTTCTGCCGCCGCATGAAATTATAGTAATCATTAAAGTAAATGCTGTAATTATAGAAATAATATTTTTCATATTAAACCCTATATACGTATTATCGTTTTTCGTATCATAAATTAAAATTAGCAAAATTTCAATTATAAAATATTTTAACAATAAAAAAGTGCATACATATATAATGCATACACTTTTTAGAATTAAGATTCTAACTATTATTCAAGAAGTCTTATTAGCTCTATGTTTTTTCCTCTTATTTTGGCATAGTATAATGCATCTTTTTTCTCATTACTTTTTATTCTTTTATTAGCACCAGCATCTAAAAGCATTTTTGTCATCTCTAAATCTCCTCTATGACAAGCCCACATCAATGCTGTCATACCGCCTCTATTTTGAACATTAACATCTGCATTATTTTTTATAAGTAATTTGACA
>NZ_CALXRN010000157.1 GCF_944390595.1 uncultured Brachyspira sp.
ACACATATTTTCCTATGCTATCAAGAGAATATATGCTTGATATATGCAGTATATTCAATATAGAAAAAAATGATAACAGATATAAATTAAATAAAAATATAAAAAAATTCTTTGATGAAAATTTAAATGGTATTGATTCATATATAGTAAGAAGAATATTATTAGAAAATTTCGACTTAATAAGCGGAAAAAAACAAGATGTAAATGTGAATAATAATGATTACGGATTTATACAGTTTCATCCATCTTATGATTATACTGATTTTGTTGAGGGATTAAGACCTATTAAAGATAGTAATGGAAATATTGGATTTGAAAGAAAGGATGGAATTTTTAAAAAGTTTTGCAAGGAAGCTTTAAAAAATCGAAGCAGTAAATTTGTATTTATAATAGATGAGATTAACAGAGGAGAGATTTCAAAAATTTTCGGAGAATTATTTTTTGCTATTGATCCCGGATATAGAGGTGAAAGTGGAAAAGTACAAACTCAATATAATAATTTAATTAATAATGATGAAAGCGATGAAGATGATGAATTTGAAGACGGATTTTTTGTTCCAGAAAATGTTTATGTAATAGGCACAATGAATGATATTGACAGAAGCGTTGAAAGTATGGACTTTGCTATGCGTAGGAGATTTGCTTGGAAAGAGGTTAATGCTAAAGAAACTCAATATATGCTTAATACTATGTTTGACAATAATAATGAAATTACAGAAAAAGATAAACAATTATTTATAGATGAAGCGAAAAAAAGAATGAATAATTTGAACAAGGCAATAGAACAAATAGAAAGTTTTAATTCCTCTTATCATATAGGAGCCTCTTATTTTTTGAAATTAAAAAATTATTATAAGAGTTCAAGCGATGATAAAAAAATAGCATTTAATAGTTTATGGGAGAATCATTTGAAAGGACTTTTGTATGAGTACTTGAGAGGAATGCCTGATGCTGAAAATAAACTTGAAAAACTAAAAAATGCTTATTATTCAGGTTCTTCTGATAATACACAATCTGCTAGTAATACATCACAAGATAATAGTGCAGAACAAGATAGTAATAATTAAATGGAAATTAACAAAATGACAGTGATGATATTGCAGATAATTAATAATTTGGCAGTAAATTATTTCAATATAGAATGAAAATAATAGTAAGCTTTGGCAATTACATTTTTACGAAGCGTGGTCAGGAAAAAGTTGAAATAATAATATGAGCAACAAAAATAATAAAATGATTAAATTAAAAGACAATAGTAAAAAAGAATTATCAAAAGATGAAATAAACTCTCTCAAAGAAATTGCTGGAAAAACTCTCCATAATATAAAAGATAATATTATAATATTTCCTAACTCTATAAAAGAAAGTAAGGACTTAGAAGAAAACAGCAGAATATTTGATATTATTAATGATAGTATATTAACTAATAATATAATTGGATTTATAAGCTATAATAATACGCAAATAAAAATTTCTTCAAGGTTTGCTGTAAATGATAATGAAGATTATTTTCTGCATTATATGCTTATGAAAGTGCTTTCTCTTAATATTGTTAATTTAGAGCATAGCAAAGATTATGACGATTCATTTGATTTTTTAATTTATATGTTTATTAATTTTTTTAAACGAGCATTAAGACAGGGGCTTTTCAAACAGTACAAATCAATAAAACATAATGATTCTAATGTAAAAGGAACTATTGATATTAACAGATACATTAAAAATAATATTCCTTTCAACGGCAAAATTTCGTACAATACTAGAGAATACAGTTATGATAATAATATCACACAATTGATAAGGCATACTATAGAATATATAAATACAAAAAACAGATATATTTTAAGTTATGACAGCGAAATAAAAAATTATGTTCAGCAGATATTTTATTCTACTCCTAGTTATGATAGAAATAAAAGAGAAAGTGTTATAAATAAAAATTTAAACAAATTATCACACCCTTACTATTATGAATATGAACCTTTAAGAAAAATATGCATTCAAATATTAAGGCATGAAAAATTAAAATACGGCACTAATAATAATACTGTATACGGATTATTATTTGACGGAGCTTGGCTTTTTGAAGAATATTTGAATACTTTTTTAAGCAAAGAAAATTTTATTCATGCTGAAAATAGAAAATCTGCAGGAGGTATAAATCTGCTTAATAATGGATGGAGAGTTTATCCGGACTTCTATAAATTAGAAAATGATAATAATATAGTTCTTGATGCAAAATATAAAAAACTTGATAAGAAAAGTAATGAAGATATAGACAGAAACGATAAGCATCAAATAGTTTCTTATGCTTATACACTTAATGCTAAAAAGGCAGGTTTCATTTATCCATTAGAAGAAGTTAATTATACTGATGAAAATAAAATCGTAAAATAGGTATTTTAAATAATGCTGATTGCACTATATATAAATATGCTTTGAAAATTCCTTCACAAAAATTAAACGGGGAAAATTTCAGTAACATAAAAGAATTTGCTGAAGTTATGAAATGCATTGAAGATGGATTAATAAAAGTTTTAAATGAATTTTGATTAATATTTTTTTAGCGCACGGTTAATGAAATTTTTAATTAAACAAAATTAGAATTTTATATAAATCAATATTTATAATTTTGTTTAGCGTGCGGTATATAAGACTATAAATTTAAAAAAAATATTGGGCGGGCAGCTATAATTTCTAAGCAAGCAAAAAATAAAATATAAATTACAATTACAAATTAGATAATAAACCTAAAGGGTGGGCAAATGTAATTAAGATTTAAAACTTAAATTACATACCCCGCCCTTCAAAGTTTACCGCTTCATTTTGAATTTTAATTTGATTATCTTTATAACTTAATTAGAATTTTTAGCACCCGCCCAAGTGTTTATTAGCTTTAAAATTTATTTAAATCATTTATGCCAAAAATTATATTTTTATTATAAAAATACCAAAAAATAAAATATATTATTTTCATAATAAAAAATTGTTTGAAATGAATTTCACGCACGGTAAACCAAATTAACAATATAAAAAACTGAATAAAAAATAAATTTTTAATTTTATTTTATACGGCTTTAAAAGACTAACATTGATGTTATAAACTGTAATTCAATAATAAAAAATAAAAAGAATATTATAAACTAGAATTATAACTGTTCATTATTTTAGATACCATAGAAGAAGTTTTATCATCTATATCATATTTGTAAACTATATTGTTGAAATTATACATCATTTTAACATTTCCTGTTTTAAACATTAAAATAGTTTTAAGCCTGCTTATTTTATCAAAAAGAATAAAATCTACCATTGAAACTAGTAAATAGTTACCTTCCATGTAGCTTACACTAAAAGTTGCCATAAAATCATCATTGAAAAAATGTATTTCTTCTATACTATCATTTAATTTATTTTCTGAATAAATAGATAAACTAACATGTACATTATTATCTTTACTGTCACTAAAATGTATAGCACTCATTGAAATAGTATTAGTCATATATTTATTATAATCATAATAATATGTAACTGTATTATCTGTTTTGTTTGTATAGTATGAAATATTAAAATAAGCATCTAATATCTTTTTATCAACAAAAAAACCAAATCCTGTAAAACTAAAACTGAATATTAATATTGATATAAATATAATTTTTTTCATACAAAACTACCTTTTTGATTTAAAATATTTTACTTTCTAAAAAACTTTTATAAAATATTTTTAGCTTAAGTAATATGCTATATATAATATTATAGTATAACAAATCATTTTTACAATAAAATATATTATTTATGTAATATATTTTACTAAATAATTAAGAAATTCATTAATTATATGTTTTATTTTTTAGACAGTCAAAAATATAATAACTTTATAGATAAAATATTTTTATTGATTAAATAAATATTTTGTGTTGATTAACTATTAAGTATTCATAAAAAATATCATATGAAATAAAAAAATACAATATATAAATATCAGAAAAATTAAAATTTTATATAGAGGATAGTTAAAATAGTTTTTTTATTTAATTATATACATGACCGAGTGTCGATTAACTTTAATAATGATTGATAAAAAATTAATTACATACCCCCTCTAAAATTTTCTGTTTCATTTTGAATTTTAACATTAATTATATTTACAGCTTAATTAGAAATTTCAGAACCCGCCCAAGTGTTATTTAAATTTAAAAATCTGCTCAACGCACGATAAGCATACTTTGAATTATTATTAATACAATAATTCAAAACTATTTTATATTTTAAATTTTACCTACCGTGCGGTATATGTAATTAATTTTGTTACTTAAATTATATATACTGCATATTTAGAATTTTATACAATAAATTACCTTTGACAATATGGTATTTTTATTATATCATTTTTGTATTAAAAATTTTAGTTTAATAAAGAGAATACTATATGAATAATAAATATGATGTAATAGTAGTAGGTGCAGGACATGCTGGAATAGAGGCTTCGCTTTCATGTGCAAGACTAGGAATGAAAACTCTAATTATATCTATTAACCTTGATACTATAGGACAAATGTCATGCAATCCTTCTATAGGTGGAGTTGCTAAAGGTACTATTGTAAAAGAGATTGATGCACTAGGCGGTGAGATGGGAATATTAATAGATAAAACTATGATGCAGTTTAGAATGCTCAACAGAAGTAAAGGTAAAGCTGTATGGGCACCAAGAGCTCAAGCAGATAAATACGCATATAAAGAAGAAGCTACTAAAACATTGTATGCAGAGAATAATCTCACACTTCATCAGGATATAGTAACAGAAATAATTGTAGAAAATAATGTACTTAAAGGAATTAGAACAGAAAGAGGCAGAGAATACGAATGCCAAGCAGTTATACTCACAACAGGAACATTTCTAAACGGACTTATTCATATTGGTAAATATCAGAAACAAGCCGGAAGAATAGGGGAGCTTCCTGCAATAGGACTTTCTGATAATTTAAGAAGTTTGGGACTTGAAGTAGGAAGATTAAAAACAGGAACACCTGCAAGAGTCGATTATTATTCTATTAACTTTGATATATTAGAAATGCAAAAAGGTGATGATGAAATAACACCATTCTCTTTTTTAGATGATAAAATTGATATAGTTCAAGAGCCTTGCTATATAACTTATACAGACGCTAATATTCATAAAATCATTCAGGATAATATACATCTTTCACCAATGTACAGTGGAGTTATAACAGGTATAGGTCCAAGATACTGCCCAAGTATAGAGGATAAAGTTGTAAGATTTGCCGATAAACCAAGACATCAATTGCATTTGGAGAGAGAAAGTTATAGAACTAATGAAGTTTATATAAACGGATTTTCTTCAAGCTTGCCGGAAGATGTTCAAATAAAAATGATAAGATCATTGAAAGGACTTGAGGAAGTAAGAATATTAAAACCAGCTTATGCAGTAGAATATGATTATGTGAACCCTATAGAATTAAAGCCTACACTTGAAACTAAAAAAATTGAGGGCTTATTTTTGGCAGGACAAATTAACGGCACAAGCGGATATGAAGAAGCAGCATGTCAGGGACTTATGGCAGGAATAAATGCAAGTTTAAAAATTAAAAAAGAAGCTCCATTAATATTAAAAAGAAGCGACGGATATATAGGCGTTTTAATTGATGATTTAACAACTAAAGGAACTAAAGAGCCTCATAGAATGTTTACTTCTCAGGCAGAACATAGAATGCTTTTAAGACAAGACAATGCCGATGAAAGATTAACAGAACTTTCTTATAATATAGGGCTTGCAAGCAAAGAAAGACTTGAAAAGGTAAGAGATAAAAAACAGAAAACTCAAATACTTGTGGAATATTTAAATAAACGCACGCTCACTCAAAAAGAAACTGAGGAATTAGGATTCACAAAAGAAGCTAAAGAGTACCGTACTATGAGTTTAGCTTCCATAATAAAGCGTCCTGAATGCGGTATTGATATGTTAAAACATTTGATAGACGGCGATTATAATCAAAATGTTTTGGAGAATGCAGAAATTGCTATTAAATATGAAGGCTACATTTCAAGATATTTAAATGAAATAAAAGATATTGAAAAATACGAAAACATGCTTATACCGGAAGATTTTGATTACTCTACTTTAAAAAGTGTCAAAATAGATGCTATTAATAAATTGAAACAGTACAAGCCTTATAATATATCTCAAGCATTAAGAATACCGGAAGTTGATAAATCAGTAGTACATATTCTAATACTTGCACTTACAAATAAAAAGAAATAAAAATATATTGTTTATAAAAAAACGCATATAGAAAAACTATTTATTTATCTATATGCGTTATTTTTTTATATTATAATAATTCGCCAAATTTTCTAATATATACTTTCTTTAATAATGTAACTAATAGTATATAAGCAAATATACAAGGAACTAAAAATACAAAATAAGTTTTAGGTAATGATACAAAACCTAAATGATGTCCTAAACTTGTAAATGGCACTATAGACAAAATTATAATGCTTGAAAAAGTTAATAAAAATACTTGTTTTGATGGTCTGCTTTCTATAAAAGGAATTTTAGAAGTTCTTATCATATATATAACCAAAACTTGTGTGCATATAGATTCTATAAACCAGCCTGATTGGAACATAGAAGTATACATTGTTTTTATATTAGCTAAATCGGCACCATTATAATAATTGCCTAATTTATTATATAATATTCCATTAGAAACGAATAATGGACAGAAAACAAAATACATTATTAAATAAGTACTCCAATCAAATATAGAACTTACAGGTCC
>NZ_CALXRN010000158.1 GCF_944390595.1 uncultured Brachyspira sp.
TCCCCATTATAGATAAAGATTAATACATAATCATAATTTTGTCAAATAAAAATATTAAATAATATTTTATGTTAATACAACAAAATTTACTTAAATTTATTTAAGAACTACATTTTTTACAAAAAATCTATTTTTTTGAAGCGAATGTATTAAATGTAAATAATAATTTTAGTGAAGTAGTATATTTTTTTATTAAAAGTTAGTATTATAAAACTAAAAAATATTACTTATAAATGAATATATTTATTGTTTTTTATTAATTTTTGAAATATAATATATATATATTCAAAAATTAAAAGGAAATAATAAAATGAACATAGCTGTACTTATAATGGCTGGAGGAATAGGAGAAAGACTATGGCCTTTAAGTAGAGAAGACAAACCAAAGCAATTTTTAAATATTATAGAAAACAAATCATTAATAGAACAAACTATAGACAGATCTCTGAAAATCACAAATGAAGAACATATATTCATAATTACTGGAAAAAGATACGAAAAATCTTTCGCTAAATATATACCTAATTTTAAAAAAGAAAATATAATATATGAACCTATGGGAAGAGATACTACCGCAGCAATTACTTTAGGTATATTAACTATAAAAGAAAAATTAGGGGATGCTATTGCTGTAATACTGCCGGCAGACCCTATAATTAAAAATGAAGATATGTTTATAAAGAACATAGAAGATGCAATAAGCATAACCAAAGATACAAAAAATATTGTAATAGTTGGAATTACTCCTAGCAGAGCGGAAACTGGATACGGATATATAAAATTGAAAGATAATATAAAAGATGACAAATACAATGTAGAAAAATTCTTAGAAAAACCAAATTTGGAAAAAGCAATACAATTTTTAGAAGACGGCAATTATCTATGGAACAGCGGAATGTTTATTTGGGATATAGATAATATTATTAATAGTATTAAAACATTCATGCCTGATACATACGATAAAGTATTAAAAACATTTGAAGCATTAAAAGATAATAAAAATTATGATGAGATTATAGAGTTATTTAAAAAAATAGATAAAATATCTTTTGACTCATCTGTAATGGAAAAACTGGATAATATTATATGTATAAAATCGCATTTTTTCTGGGATGATTTAGGAGCTTTCTCTGCACTTGGAAGAATACATGATAAAGACAGCAATAACAATGTAATTGTTGGAAATGTATATGCAAAAGAGGCAAACAATAATATCATAATAAATGATGAAAGTAATACATTTATAGCAATAGACGGAGTAGATGATCTGACTATAGTACATTCTAATGGGGTATTTTTGATTTATCCTAATAATAAAGATTCAAAAATTAAGGAAATATTAAAAGATATAAGAGAAAAAGATGAACTAAAAGATAAAAGAGACTTACTATAAATAGTATTTTATTTTTTATCTTTTAAAATAGAATCTTTATATATTTTATCTTTGGCCTCTTTTATTTTTTCCAAATTTGATTTTTTCTTTTCTTCTTCTTTCTTTTCTTTTTGATTGTCTTCTATCAGTATTCCATTCATAACAACATTTTTTAACTCTATATTTTTATTATCTGCTATTTCAAATGGTATAGTTTTACCTTTTATTTGAACATTCTCAAATTTTAATGATTTGTAGAACATTATATTTCTAAAATCAGCATCACCTTCTATAATTATATTTTCAAAACTAGCATCTCCATGAAGACTGGAATTAAGAAGGCTGAAATTATTCTTAAAATGTATATGATTAAAAGAAAGCTTATCATGTATATCAGAATTTGACATAGTATAATTACAATCTACTGTTATATTATCTATATCTATGGAAAAGAAATCTGATAATGAAAAATTAAAATCAATATTTATATTAGAATTTTTTAAAATGACTTCTTTATGAACATTAGACATAGTTATGAATATGCCGGAATCAAAATTAGAATCTGTAAAATCTAAAGAAGCCTTTAAATCAAAGTTTCTCATTTGAAAAGGACCAAAAAAAGAACAATTTTTAAATATCAAATTTATATCTCTATCAACTTTTAAGCCTTCAAAATTAAATCCCTCATAACTAATCATATAAGAGAAATTATAAAATCCTCTGTAAAAGTCATCTCTTATAATACGTCTGAAAAGCCCGTCCGGTTTATCATTGCTATTATGGTGTATAATGCATAAATCGTCTTTATATTCTTCCCTGTCGCAGTTTTCTGTATTAGATATTTTCTGTTTACAAATAGCCATATAATAAATCTTTAAAACATGAAGCTTAAACCTAGATCATGCGATATATTATCTTTACTAAAATTATCAAAAACAATAGCATAATCAAGTCTAAATAAATCCAAATAAAGCGATAAACCTAAAGAAGCACCTTTATTTCCAACACCAACTCTAGCTAAAATACCGCTAGGAAGTTTTGCTGACAATCTTTTTTGAATAGCACTAGGGGCATCCAATATATTTTCAGGCAAATCTTCATACCATATCGAATTTTTATTCTTGAATAATCCTAATTTATTAAAATCAACAATCATAGCCTCAAGCCCTACAGATATTTCATGGCTCACAGAAGGAACGGATATAGCATACTGAACAGATACATTAAAGCTTGAATCGCTTTTAGTATAAGCAAGAGAAGCTACTATATCTGTATCTATTTTACCGAATACATTATCATAAAATCCTAAATTTCTAACACCAACACCCAATTTAAAATTAGGAGTAAAAAAAGACTGCATATATGATAAATCTAAAAACATTCCAAAATTATTATCTTTTTCACTATTATTGATAACAGTCTTGATATTTCCTCCAATAAAAGAACTCTCAGTAATAGCATAAGCTGCACCAACATTTATCAAATACAAGCCATTATATATATCATTCTTTTTGGAGCCTGAACTATCATAAGAATATATTTTATTTATCTCTCCTGCAAAACCAGCTCCTACAGCATAAGAACCGTCTATATGTGCATAAGAAGCATTAAATATATACTCATTTTGCAAATTAGGAGTGAAAGTATAATTTACATTTACACTATCTCTCAAAACTCCCATCAAAGAAGCAGAATTCAAAAATAAAGCAGATGAGTCATTTCCTATTAAGAAAGATGATCCCATCATACCTCTTGATCTTGTACTGCTTGTATTTAAAACAGATAATGAATGTTTTGATGAAACAAATGCATAAGAAACAGATGCATATATAAATATTATGGCTATTATAATTTTCTTTATCATAAAATTTTTCTATTAATTTATTTAAATATTTTTTAGATTATATCATAAAAAAGATTAAATAGATATACTAAATTAAATTTAATTTATAAATATTTTCATTAAAAATAGACTTTAATTTATTAAAATCATCAGCTATTTTTTCATCATTATTTTTATATAAAGCAAAAAGAGAAGATCCTGAACCGCTCATGGATACTTTTCTATTAATTATATTTTCCATTTCAATTTTTATTTCTTCTATTTTTTTTTCTATATTAAAAACATTTTTCTCAAATATATTATACGTTTTAGAAACTATATCTTCAAAATTATAATCTTTATTATCAAGCATATTTTTTATAGCAAAAACATCTGATTTATTGAAATCATCTTTATTAAATTTTGAATATGCCAATTTTGTAGAAACGTGAATATTAGGATACAATAATATTATATTATAAGGCAAAGTAAAATCATAGTTTTTTATCTTCTCACCTATTCCAGAAACCCAAGCACAACCTCCTCTTATAAAAAAAGGAATATCAGCACCAAATTTAGAAAAAGATTCTATTAAACTATTATTTATTTCTATATTTAATTCACTTAAAAAGAATTTAATAATACTTGCAGCATCGGAAGAACCTCCACCAAGTCCTGCTCCTGTAGGAATATTTTTTTCTATATGAATAGAATAATTATTATTAAGTCCAATATTGTTTTTAAAATGATTAAATATTTTTGTTACAATATTTTCTTCTGTTTCATCCTCCAATGCAAATTGTCCGCTTGTTGTTATATTATATTCGTTTGACTTTTCAATATTTATAATATCATATAAATTAACCGTGTGAAAAAGTGATTCTATTAAATGGTATCCGTCATTTCTTTTAGAAGTTATATCAAGAGAAAGATTAATTTTGCAAGGAGATTTTATTGTAGGCATAATTTTTCCTTAAAGTAAATATTTATATTAAATAATACTACACTTTAAAAAAATTAATGCAATATAATAACAAAATATTATTGTAAAGGTAATTTATCTATAGATTCAATTTTCCATTTACTTGTTGACTTATTAACTAACCTAATATAATAATAAGTAGGAGAAAACTCTGTATTTCTAATTATATAATATCCTCTATAAGGATTTGTATTATCTCCTATAGTATAATTTATAGTAACAGAATATTCTGCATTTGAAGATGATATAAGATTTTTTATAGAATCTTTATTATTTATCAGTATATCTTTAATAGAATCTATGTTTTCAATATCAGAATTATTTTCTATCCAATCAATATTATCACCAAGCAATTGAAGCTTCATATCATCATAAAATCCGAATAATGATTTTTTTCTTAAAGTGTCAGCATCCTCTAAACATGACACCAAAAAAATTAATATAATAATAAATGCTGCAAATAATCTTTTCATCTAAATTTCCTCTAAAAAATTAAATATTCAAAAAATTAATAGTTATGAGATTCCACTTATTATTTAAATAAATAGCAACTAACTCTATAGAATTCTCAGACATCTTATTAAAAGACGGATATTCAATTTGAGATACAATAATATCCTTATATTTCCTATAAGTTACATTAACATCATAATATCCGCCGTCTTTAGGTAAATAATTACAAAGAGAATCATCATTATCAGAAAAAATTCTTTGATATAAAGCTCCCCTATTTTTTATAGATTCTATAATATTTGCAGGAGTAAGCTCATATATTAAATTCATTTCATTTAAATTATTAACAATATTTTCATCCAAACTAAGAAGAAAATTTGAAGTAAACTCCAAAGTATCTTTATTGGCAATTAATTTAGAAATATAGGCTTCATATTCATAAGCACTATATTCTACACTAGCATCATATTTTTTTTCACAAGAAATAAAAAATAAAAACATCATTAAAAAAAGTATTTTCTTCATCTATTTTTAGACCTCACATATTGTACTAAAAATTCTGCTATATCATAAAGAGACATCACCAAATGAACTGTTTGATTTTCTATAACACTTCTAGGCATACCATAAACCGTACATGTTTCTTTACTCTGAGCAATTGTTAAATTTTTATTATTATATAACTTTATCATTCCTTGAGTTCCATCATTACCCATTCCTGTCATAACAATAGCTATAGATTTATTAACTAAAGTATCATTGATAGTATCAAATAAATAATCCACAGATGGCGTATAAATAAATTTATTTTCATAATCAGTATACAATCTTATTTTAATTTTTCCAGATGAATCAGAATATATACCCATATTTTTATCACCAGGTGAAATATAAACTATAGAAGGCTGTATCTCCTCATCAGAAACAGCTTCTTTTATTTCTATTTTGCATATATCTCTTAAACTAGATATAAGAGATGATGAAAAATCTTTAGGTATATGCTGAGATATAAGTATTGGAATAGGAAAATCCTTAGGTAAACTAGGAAGCATTATCCTCAGAGCTCTAGGACCTCCAGTTGATATACCTATAGCAACTAATTTAGGAGCTTCAAAGCCTAATTTTGATACTTTAGATATGGCTGTTGCTACACCTTTTTGATCAAAAGGAAGTATTCTAACATTATCATCAAATTTTGAAATATTCGGATCTTTAGAAGCATATATAATTTCTTTTGCATTATTTGAAGGTACTTCAATATTATAATTTAAGTCAAAATCAAATTCTAAATTAGTTAATTTATTTTTAGTTATTTCAATAATCCTATTTAGTACAGATTCTTTAAAAAAATCATCTGTTATACTTTTAGGCTTATAAATTACATCCAAAGCCCCAAAATCTAAAGCTCTAGCTGACAAATCATTATTCTTACTAAAAGAAGTCATTACTAATATATTTATTGATATATTTTCTTTTTTTAATAATTTTAAAAGTTCTATTCCGCCCATTAAAGGCAAATCTATTTCCATAACAAGAAAATCAGGCTTAGTGGAAATTATATTTCTATATGCATCTATAC
>NZ_CALXRN010000159.1 GCF_944390595.1 uncultured Brachyspira sp.
AGTAAAAAAATAATTTTAATAAAAATTAGTAATGAAATTATTAAAATATTTTATGTTGATATTATTAATTATTAATATAAAATAAATATGGTTTTAGTTTTTGCATATTAGACTTCCTAATATGTTGAATTAAGGGCTGGAACTTTGCAGAGTTTCAGCCCTGTTTTTTATTTTGTCTGATCACTTTTGTATATTTATTATTTATGATAATAGAAATATAAAAAATAATGTCAGAGCCTTTGATAATCAAAATATAATTTATGAGTTTTTAGAAATTAATATAATTTATTTTTGAGTTTTTTATAAAATAAACAATAAAAAAGAATTATTATATTAATCTTCCTGTTGCTTTTACAGCATCTGATAAAGAATATATTTTTAAATTATTCACCTTATATTTCAGCATAGTTTTATCTTCTGTAAGAAACCAAAAATCTGAGTATCTATCAGCATTTAATTCCGCATAACTTGAAGCGTTTGAAATTATTAAAGCATCAACTTTATGTTTTGCTCTGTCTTTATTTAAAAACTTATTCTCATTATATATTTCTCTGTATTTTTTTAGAGATTTAGTTCCTAACGGCTCTATTTTTAGAGAATTAAAATAGCTTTTTATATAATTCATTATTATTATAAAAGCATCATCCTTTAAATATTTTTCTTCTAAACCAAGTACTAATTCATGTATAACTAAAGCAGAAATAACAAAATCATTTATTTCTTCTTTTAAGATACGAAGGCTGTTAATTCTCTCTTCTTCATGTATATTTAATTTATTATCCTGCGATGAAAGTATGCAGCTTATAGCAGATGTGTCAGGCAGACAGCATACATTTATTAATTTATTATTCATCAATATTCCTTATATCTAATATTTTTTGCGTATAATTAGAAATGTCTATTTCTTTTACCAATAAATTAAAATCTTTTTCTGCTTTATTTTTATCCAAATAATTTATAGGATTTAAATCTAAAAGCCGTACTGTTTCTAATATTTCACCGTTAATATTCTGCAAAACTTCTGCATATATTTCTACCTGTTCATATAAAAAGTTACGCCACTTTTTAGCTATTTCTCTGTCTTTTTCTGGGATAGAAAATACTCTTACTTTTCCATCTATTATGATATGTATATTAGGATCACGTCCGCCTATATCTATAACTTCGCCTTCAAAAAAATCTACAACATTAAAAAATAATTCTTCTTTATTTTCTGGTCTTACGGTATATATTTTTTTATTTGTTGCTGTTTCTATCATATCAACATATTCAACTTTTGCATTCCTTTGTAAAAAATCAAGAAGGATATCTTTTAGTGTACTTGGAGTGTTTATATATTCTACAGCGATATTGCCTGTACATTCTATACAGCCTGATTTTATATTATTTAAAGTGATATTTTTATCTGCTCTTTCTATATTTCTAAAAAGAGACATTGCTATATTTAAGGCTTCAGAAGCTCTCATATTTTCTGTGTCTAATTTACTTCCTACAAGTTTTAAGGTAAGCAAACCTCTGTCTTTACCATCTTTCATATTTATTACAAAATCCTATATTAATAGTCTAATATAATTATATCTTATTTTCAATAAATATATAAAAAATATTTTTTCTTTTATAACAATATACCTGACATATTTTTTAGGATTTTTTATCCTTTGAAGACGGCGTCCGCAATAACTGTAATTGACTTTAATATTTTATAAATATTCATAAATAAATTATTGATAAAATATTTATAATCAATGTTAATATCAGATTGATCTTTTTTAATATTGAATATAATTTGTGATATTTATTTTGATTAATAATTTCAAATAAAATTAAGAAAATACTATTTACTATTTTTAAAAACAGTAGTATTATATTTGTAGTAATCATTTTATTACCTCGTAAGTGATATTTTGATTTTTGAGGGTAAAGTTTTGGGGACTTTACTCTCTTTTTTTATTTAAGCTTATTACTTTTTGTATATTTCACTCATATACATTTTATCAAGTTCTACTAAATACTCGCTTACTCTCATATTCAAACTGTCAGCCTCTTTCTTCATCTCCTGAAATGTTTTTTCTGTAACTCTCAAAGTTATTACAACTTCTTTTGACATACTATAAATATTGTTTTTTTTATTTTTAGTTTTATAATTTTTACGTTAGTGTCAGACATGCTCTAACATGACCGACCAGTTTTCAAAAATAGCATTTATTCTTTTAAGGGAGCACTATGAAAAAGTTATTTTTAATATTTATAATATCTTTTAATCTATTTGCATTTGAAACAAGCGAAAATATTAACCAAACTAAAACTTTCACGAATGTACAAATTATCAGAGTTTATGACGGCGATACTTTCTTTGTTAATATACCTTATGTGCACTGGCTTATAGGTTCAAATATCAGCGTACGCATAAGAGGTATAGACACTCCAGAAATTAGAGGAGGTACAGAAGAAACTAAAGAACTAGCAAGAAAATCAAAAGAGGCATTAATCAAATTATTTGAAGGCAGAAAAATAACTTTATATAATCTTAATAGAGATAAATATTTTAGAATACTTGCTGATGTCAAAGCTGATGATATAGATGTAAAAGACTATATG
>NZ_CALXRN010000160.1 GCF_944390595.1 uncultured Brachyspira sp.
AATATATTATAAAAGTTATTAAATGAAAAGGGCGGGCGAATGTAAATAGATTTTAAAAAACTTTCATAACTAAAATATATAAAATAATTAAAAACCTCCGACAGAGGCTTTATATCAAATAATCAAAATAGTTTGCTAAAAAACCCGTAGAAACGGGCTCACTATTTTGATTTAATTATATCTAATTAATTACAATTACTTATCTTGTAATACTGCGATTCCAGGTAATTCTATTCCTTTTATCATAAAATCAAAATAGTTCGCAAAAAACCCGTAGAAACGGGCTCGCTATTTTGATTTATTGTAATCTAACTATAAATTATTACTTATCTTGTAATACTGCTATTCCAGGTAATGCTATTCCTTTTATCATAAAATCAAAATAGTTCGCAAAAAACCCGTAGAAACTAAAGTTCCTACGGGCTCGCTATTTTGATTTATTATAATCTAACTATAAATTATTACTTATCTTGTAATACTGCTATTCCAGGTAATTCTATTCCTTCAAGGAACTCTAAAGAAGCTCCGCCGCCTGTAGATACGTGAGTCATCTTATCAGCAACGCCGGATTTATTAACAGCAGATACACTGTCTCCGCCTCCGATAATACTTACAGCTCCGGAATTAGCAATGAATTTAGCTACTTCAAAAGTACCTTTAGCAAAATTAGCCATTTCAAATACACCTAATGGTCCATTCCAAACAACAGTTTTTGCATTTTTAAGTATGTCTTCAAGTTCTTTCAAAGTTTTAGGTCC
Organism: uncultured Brachyspira sp.; assembly: GCF_944390595.1. Classification (GTDB taxonomy): domain Bacteria; phylum Spirochaetota; class Brachyspiria; order Brachyspirales; family Brachyspiraceae; genus Brachyspira. Next base: position 759 of record NZ_CALXRN010000160.1, read on the forward strand.
AACGTCCATACCCATCCAGCCTGCAGGTATAGCATTTGTGTCTACTGTTTTTATATTAGCATCATTATCAAATTTATCAGCTATAACATTATCAACAGGTAAATATAAAGTTTTGTTTAATTCTTTAGCTTTATCCATGATTTCTTTAGCTGTAGCAATATAATCATCTTCGCATAAAGAAGAACCTATTTCTAAGCCTTGAGCTTTGAAGAAAGTATAAGCCATACCTCCTACAACAATTAAAGTATCTACTTTGTTAAGTAAGTTTTTAAGTACAGAAATTTTAGAAGAAACTTTAGCTCCTCCGATTATAGCTACGAATGGACGAGCAGGATTAGCAACAGCATCTCCTAGGTATTGTATTTCTTTCTCCATTAAGAAACCAGCTACAGCAGGCATACCAGCTTTAGCAGATACTATACCAGCAGTAGAAGCATGTGCTCTGTGAGCTGTACCGAATGCATCATTAACATAAACATCAGCTAAATCAGCTAATTGTTTAGAGAAGTTAGGATCATTTTTCTCTTCTTCAGCATGATATCTTAAATTTTCAAGAAGTAATACATCTCCTGCTTTTAATTCTGAAGCCTGTTTTTTTACATCATCTCCTATACAATCATTAGCAAAAGTAACTTTATTATTAGGAAGTTTAGTTTTTAAATAATCAAATACAGGTTTTAAAGAGTATTTAGGATTAGCTTCGCCTTTTGGTCTGCCTAAATGGCTCATAAGTATTAAACAAGCACCTTGAGAAAGTATGTATTCAATAGTAGGCATAGCAGCATCTACTCTTGTAGTGTCTGTGATTTTAGAATTAGTTTCTTTATCAAGAGGTACATTGAAGTCAACTCTCATTATGACTTTTTTACCTTTAATATCTATATCTTTTACTGACTTTTTCATTGTATTAACTCCTTTATTATTGCTATGCTCGCCGTCGCCTAAAAGTATCTGCCAAACTTGTTTGGCAGATGGCTTTGGCTCGCTTAAAAAAATTTAAAGGGTGTTATAATAAATATAACACCCTTTATTATAGTATTAATTATTATAACCTAATTATTATTTTTTGTTGTACATATATAATAATAAATCAATTACTCTGTTAGAATAACCCCATTCATTATCATACCAAGAAACGATTTTGAAGAATCTCTTTTCGCCTTTTAAGTTATTTTGAACAGTAGCTAAAGAATCGTATATAGAGCTTCTGTTATCATGTATGAAGTCGCTAGATACTAATTCTTCATTACAATAACCTAAAATACCTTTCAAATAAGATTCAGAAGCTTTTTTCATTAAAGCATCGATTTCTTCAATAGAAGAATCTTTTTCACTTCTGAAAGTTAAGTCTACAACAGATACGTCAGGAGTAGCAACTCTGAAGCTCATACCTGTTAATTTACCTTTAGTAGAAGGTAATACTTCACCAACTGCTTTAGCAGCACCAGTAGTAGAAGGTATAGTATTGCAAGCAGCAGCACGTCCGCCTCTCCAGTCTTTTTTAGAAGGACCGTCTACTGTTTTTTGAGTAGCAGTATAAGAGTGAATAGTAGTCATAAGACCAGTTTCTATTCCGATGCCTTCTTTAAGAAGAACATGTACTAATGGAGCTAAACAGTTAGTAGTACAAGAAGCATTTGATACTACATGATGTTCTGCTGGATTATATTCTTCATGGTTAACACCAACTACGAAAGTTCTTAAACCATCGCCTTTACCAGGAGCTGAAATTATAACTTTTTTAGCACCTGCAGCTATATGACCTTCTGCTTTTGATTTTTCTGTGAAAAGACCAGTAGATTCTATAACATATTCTACGCCTAAATCTTTCCAAGGAAGATCTTTTAATTCTTTAGTAGCTCCTATACATTTAATTTTATTTCCATTAACTACTAAAATGTCTTCGCCTTCTGTTGTAATGTCAGCTTTCATTCTGCCATGAACTGAATCATATTTTAATTGATAAGCGAAATATTTAGCATCAGTGCTTACATCTACAACACCTACTACTTCTATTTCTTTACCTAATAAACCGCGTTCTACTAATGCCTGAAAAACTAGACGTCCGATACGTCCAAAACCATTTATTGCTACTTTTACAGCCATAAATATACTCCTAAATTAAAATAATATCCTATACG
>NZ_CALXRN010000161.1 GCF_944390595.1 uncultured Brachyspira sp.
ATTTAAATGAAAACTCTGTATCTATCAAATTGCTTATAGAAGTTTTTAATGATATTTTAGTATTATAGAAATTTGGTATTTCTAGATTTAGCTCGCCTACATTTTTCCTAAATTGAGAACGTATAAAATTATCATAAAAATCTAAGAAATCTTTTTCATCTTCCTTTATTATGAAATTTTGAGAATCTCCATCCAATATATTAAATGCATTGTATGAAAAATATCTTTTAAGCCCATATTTATATAATTTCCAAAATATTATATGATTATCATGAAATAAATATAAATATAAATTTTCAACCATATTGTTATTTATATCTATTGATTTAGGTATTTCTGAAAAATTACCAGTATAATATATTCCTTTATTATTTGTAACAGAAGTTATTGCTTTATCTAATACAGGGAGATCATTTCTGCTGTACGATTTATTTGGTACAACTTTATAGTTCATATATATAAAAAGAAATACAGATGTTACAAAAAATAAAATTACAGATGTTATTAAAATATACTTTTTTATATAACTTGCAGAATATTCATAATAATCATCTTTTTCTATAAGACGTTTCTTTATACGCATAGTTTTTCTTCTAAATTAGATTGTCCTTCGGTTTTATTAATATCATTTTTAACATCTTCTTCTGTTCTGTTTCCAACAGAATTATCTAATAGTTTACTTAATGCAAATAAGGCTACTTCTATTTCATCATCTTTTGGTCTTCTAGTAGTAATTTTTTGAAGCAATAGTCCAGGCAATATAGCAATTCTCATAAGAGGGAAATTGTAAAATTTGAATCCTAATTTTAATATCTCATAAGAAATACCTGAAACAATAGGAAGCAATATTATATTTATAGATAGTACTGTTAAATTTCCAACTATTTTTGGCGGTGTATAAGAAGCATATATATAAGTATATACAAAATAACTTGTAAACATATATAATAAAATTGAAACTGTTAATACTAGAAACATAAATGTAGTACCGCATCTAGGATGTATAGTAGTATATTCTCTAATATTACCAGTGTCTGGGTTAAGTCCATGTTCATAGGCATTTACAACCATATGCTCTGCGCCATGATATTCAAACACTCTTTTTATATCTTTGTAAAATGATATTATAAGAAGATATAAAACAAATATAGCTAATTTTATTCCGCCTCTAGCTAAATTAAATATAACAAAATTTTCTTTTTCATTTATACCTATAAGTGTTGTAATAAAATAAGGTAATGCTATAAAAAGTCCAACAGCAAATGCTAAAGACACCAACATACTTAAAGTCATTGCTATGCTATCATTTTTTTCAGATTTAGGTTTATTTTCTTTTTTTGCATCTTCTTCTTCAAGACCAGCTGTATTAGCAGAAAATACCAAAGTTTTATATCCTAATTTCATCATATCTATAAAATTAACAACACCTCTGAAAAAAGGCATTTTACTTAATTTATTTTTATTTTCTGGTATACTTTGCTTTATAAAATCAATTTGTTTATCAGGTTTTCTTACAGCAACAACATAATGACTTTTATTTCTAAGCATTATACCTTCTATAACAGCCTGTCCGCCTACTCCTTCTTTTATTCTATTTTCATCTAATTTTCTATTCATTCAATAAATATCCTCATATATTTAAATTTTAATATTAAAGTAGATATATAATATAATAAATATCATATTCTTTCAAGCATAAAAAAATCTTGAAATTGTTAAAAAATCATATATCATATATGCATGAAATTTTTATATATTATTTTATTTTTTATTAGTATTTCATTTATAGCATGTAAAACTCAAAATATACAAACAATATCATCTGTGGAATATCATAATAAAGAAGAAATAGCAGCAGTTAAAGTAATAAAATTAAAAGACAGAGCTGGTTATTATAAGAGTAAAAGTCCTTATTTTACATTTAATATTGATTTGAAAGAAAATGGATATGCTAATGTAGTATTAAAGGGATGGATGGTTTACAGAGGAGTGGTAAAAGTAGGAGATCCTTCATCTGAAGCAACAAAGTTTAGATTAGATATTGATAATATTACTCATGTTATATTGGAGTTTAAAGATATTAATAATGCAAAAGCTTCTATAGTATTAAAGGATGTTGTTCAGCAGTCTTTGGATATGACAAAAATATAATTTTAAAAGAATCCTTCACTTTTAGCATCTTTACTCATAAGTTCTGTTAACGTATCTTGTATATTGGCATTATTAAATAGTATATTATATATTGCTTCTGTTATAGGCATATAAATATTGTTTTTCTGTGCATACTCATAAGCTGCAGTAGTAGCATATACTCCTTCAGCAACCTGTCCATGATTTTCGGCTATTACATCCTGATATTTTTTTCCTTTAGCAAGTTCTCTTCCAAGCCTATTATTTCTGCTTAATCCGCTTGAACATGTAACTATTAAATCTCCTATACCGGAAAGTCCGTACATTGTATCTATTCTAGCTCCTTTGCTTAAGGCAAACCTTACTATTTCATGCAAACCTCTAGTTATTAGAGCAGCTTTAGTATTATCTCCAAGATGAAGCCCATCAACTATACCGCCTGCAATGGCTATAATATTTTTTAATGCCCCTCCTATTTCAACCCCTTTTTGATCCGTTGAATTGTATATTCTAAATTTTGGAGGAACAGTTAATGTATCTCTTACATATTCAGAAACACCTTTTTCTCCTCCTATAACAACGGCAGTTGGTATTCCTTTAGCAACTTCTTCAGCATGAGAAGGACCGGAAAGAGTAAGTATTGATAAATCTCCGGATATTATACTTCTAGCAACTTCACTCATAGTTTTACCGGTTTTTCTATCAAGACCTTTTGTAGCTGATACAAGTATTTGTTCATTGCTTATATATGGTTCTATATTTTCGCAGGCTTGAGAAAATGCAAATGACGGAGTTACTATTATAACTATTTCTTTATCATTTACAGCTTCTCCCACTTCTGTTGTAAATTCTATATTTTCATTTAATTGTATATTTTCTAAGTAATTATCATTTTCATGAGTTGTGCTTAATAATTTATAGCTTTGTTCACTATGCACCCATACTTTAACATTATGCTTTTCTGAAAATATGTTTGCAAGAGCAAGGCCCCATCCTCCAGCACCTATAATACCGATATTCGACATAAACCCCTCATTCTATTTTTATAAATTATAGTATATATAAAAAATAACTATTATCAAGTCAGAATTGTAAAAATATTATGTAAACTTATAAAATTACTATATAATTTTTATTTTAGTGATTTTTCTAATAAGATTCATATATTATTAAGTAAGTCTTCTTTTTTTATTTTATTATCATCTTTAACCCAGCAGAATATAACAGATACTAATGCTCCGGAAAAAAAATTGAGACATTATTTTTGTATTTTCAATATTGTCACATTTCATAGTTTCATCTAAATATTCAGTGAATATCTTATATAATGATGAGACAAATAATGATGTATTGTTATAATCTATTAAAGAAACATTAAAATAGTGTTTGTTATCATCAAAATAATTTATAACTTTCTCTAAAATTTTTCTGTAATTTTTTCTAAAGTCATATATTGAATTATCTTTTTTTAATTCTTTTACAATATCCTGCTTTATATCTTCTATTATAGAATTCAATAATTCTTCTTTATTATTAAAATGATCATAGAATGTAACTCTATTTATCATAGCATTATCGCATATTTCAGTTACGCTTATATCTTTTAAGGAATTTGTTTTTAAAAGTTCAAGCAATGATTCTTTTAAAAGTTTTTCAGTTTTTAGTATTCTCAAATCTTTTTTTTCATTTTTCATAAATAAAAACATATCTTATTAAAAAACATTATTAAAATAATATTACAATAAAAATAAAGTTTGTCAAAAAAAAATTGCTTTTTAATATTGATATATTGTGTATTACACAGTATAATATACTAAACAATATCTAAAGGATTTAATATTGAACTATGATGATATAGTATCCAATTTGATGCAGGAATTAAGAAGAGGAACATTGATAATAGTTGTGCTTAGTCAATTAAAAAAAGAAGAGTATGGATATAATTTGATAGCTAAATTAAAAGAACATGGTATTACTGTTGAAGCCAATACTTTATACCCTCTTTTGAGAAGATTGGAAAATCAAGGACTTTTAAAAAGTGAATGGAACACTAAAGAAGATAAGCCTAGAAAATATTATTTAATAACAGAAGATGGAAATAAATTTTTAAAAAAGGCTGTTAATCATTGGAAGGAATTTTCATCCAATATTAATAAAATTATTAATGAATAATATATTAGGAGTTTATATGAATGAAAATAAGAAAATAGAAGATATTATTGAAAGATATATTTATGCTGTTACAAAATCAATGCCCTATAAAATTAGAGAAGATGTTTCAAATGAAATAAGGACTTTAATTGATGATATAATTAAAGAAAGATTTTCTAACTCATCTTGTGAAATAAAAGACATTAAAAATATATTAATAGAAATTGGAAATCCTTATGAACTTGCTCATAAATATGATACTGATTACAATAAATGCTTAATAGGATATCCGTATTATATATATTATAAACTTATATTAAAAATTGTATTATCTTCAACATTTTTAGGTGTAATAGTTTCATCAATAATCAATATATTTATAAATAATGAATATTTGAATTTGATTAATATATCAAGCAATATTTGTACTTCAATGTTATTAGCATTTTCTTTTGTAACATTAATATTTTTATTTATTTCAAATAGAAATATTAATATTTCCAATTTTATAGACTTTGATAATCTTCCAAAACCTCCTAATGAAAAAGCAAATATATATAAATCAATTATTATAATAACAGCATCAATTATATTTTTATTACTTTTATTATTGTCGCCTGAAATATTTTCATTCAAGATAAAGAATGAATATTTAGAATTTTTTAATACTAATATTGTAAAGAGAAATTTTTTATTTCCTGTGATATTTATTTTTATGCTTGTATCAAGAGAAATTATAAAAATGTTTTCAAATACATTCAATAAAAAATAGCTGCATTGTTTATTGGAATTGATATAGTATCTGCTATTGCTGCTTCATTATGGCTTTTATCATATGATGTAATTAATATTGATTTTATAAATGCATTAATCAAATTAGAGACAGGAAATTCAATCGCTTTTAAAATATTTAGTAATTTTCAACCATTTTGTTTACTTTGTATATTATTTGCTTTATTGCTTGATAGTGTATATGTTTTAATAAAGTTAAAGAGAGATTAATAAAATATAAGTTTATATAAATAAAAAATAATTTACAAAAATATCAAAATGTAGTTTATCATACAATAGTAATTTTACTGTACTTGATATTATAATTAAAAACAATAAAATATATATAATATTTTTGCTAGGTGTTGTTAAGTGTCAAAGAAATTAATATATTTTATTGTTTTATATACACTTTTTTTGAATTCTATAATCTTTGCTCAAACTAATGAAACTATTATCCTTCCTTATACTCAGTATATGGAAAGAATAAAAAACTTAATACCGGAAATGAAATTAACAGCTTCTCAGGAAAGCAATGCAGCAAATAATTTAACAAAAGCAAAAAGTTCCGGAGATGTAAAATTTGATTTGCAGGCCGGTGCTATAGGAAAGCAAAGCCATTTTGATGAATACAGTTTTTTACCAACATCAGATTTTAATTATAATGGTTTTAGAATAGGAGCAGGATTCAGCGGACTTATACCCTACTCTGGAACCAGATGGTCTGTAGAAATAAAGCATGACAGTTTCTTTGGTGATTTTAATACAGGAGATATTATACTGCCTGTAGATACTCCTATTGGTACGATTAATGGAAAACTTCCTAATTTAGGTACTAATAATTTTAAATATTATTATCCTAGTATAAAAATACAAATAGCTCAGCCTATACTCAGAGATTTTTTTGGTAAACTTGATAGATACCCAATAAAAGATGCAGAGTATCAGCTTACTATAGCTAAATTAAAAAGAATAATAGATGATCAAAGCGTATTAACATCATATCAAAAAATGTACTATCAATGGATAATGTCAAGAAAATTAATAGCATTATATAATGAAATGATAAGAGAAGCCAGAAGCTTTGAAAATCAAGTTTATAAAAGATATAGAAGCGGTGTAATAGACAATGATTCTTATCAAAATGCAAGAAGACAAACTTTAAAATATATAGAAGCTAGGGATAAATCTGAATTAATGCTTAAAAAAGTTATTAGAAATATACAATTTTTTATACCGGAAGAAAATATAATACCTAATGAATATGATTGGAATCAGACATTAGAAACTTCTATAAATGCAGAAATAAACATAGTACCATTTTTAGAAAGTGCTCAGGGACAAATGGCTTATCAATTAAAATTAAGAAGCGAATATGCTATTTCTATAATGAAAAATAATGCCTTACCTGATTTATCTATGGTGGGAAGCGTATCATTATCTAGTTTAGATGACAGCGGATATTTTAAATCATTTTCTACTATGACTAATGTTGATTATTTTGTAGGGCTTATGTTCTCATATCCTATAGGCGGAAGAGATGCCAAAGCTAAAATGGAAGATGCTTATGCTGCTTTGAATGCTGTTACTGCTGATTTTGACAGAGTTAATAGAGATTTCGATGTACAGATTGGAACTTATTATGATGAGTTTGAGACTTATAAAAAAATGCTTGAGAATAAAAAATTGGAAGTTAATGCAATAGTTTCAAGAATAAATACGCAGAATGCAAAATTCAGACAAGGAAGACTTCCTACAGATGAAATAATCAATGCAAGACTGGATTTAGCACAGGCAAGAGCAGAACTTCTTAATTTGCAGTATTTGATAATAATCACTGTTATGGACTATAATTCTCTGGTACTGCTTAATAATTAGAATTAATATTTTTATTGGAATTGAAAATATGGATAGAATAATAGAACTATTTGCAAAAAACAGATTATTAGTTAATGTTATTATTTTAGTAACTTTAGCTGTAGGAATATACTCTTATCTTAATATAAAGAAAGAAGCTTTTCCATCAACTAACTTTGATGTTATGATAGTTCAGGTTATATATCCTGGTGCTTCTCCTGAAGATGTTGAGCAATATGCAATGATTCCAATAGAAGATGAGCTTCAGACTATAGCCGGTATTGATGAGTTTTATTCTATAATGATAGAAAATGCCGGAATACTCACTATAAGAATAGATATGAATCTCAAAGACTCGAGACCTGTTAAAGATGAAATATTTAGACGACTTCAGAATGCTCCTAATGTATCAAAAGATGTTGAAGAAATAAAAATTTTTGAAGCTAATGCAAACAGACTTCCTATATATAATTTAGGAATAAGATTCAAAAAAGGAATGGAAGGAAGCGATAAAGAACTTTATGATATATCCAAAAAAATTGAAAAAGAATTAAAATATGTAGACGGAGTTGCAAATATTGAAGTATATGGAAGAACAGATCCGGAAATTCAAATACTAGCAGACCCTAATAAATTAAGCGAGTATTATATTTCATTATCAGAAATTGTACAGGCATTATCTTTAAGAAATATACGTTCTACAAGCGGAAGTATGAAGCCGGATGAAAATGCTGATTTAGAAGAAAAGAATAAACTTCTTGTAACTACAGGACAATTTCAAAATCCATTATCTATTACAAATGTTATTATACGTTCTATATTCAATGGACAGCCAGTAAGAATTGGAGATGTAGCAAGAGTTGAAGAATTATTTGTTGATAAAAGCGTATATATGAGAGTTAATAGTCAGCATGGATATTCTGTAAATATCATAAAAAAAGAGGATGCTGATATATTAAAAACTATAGATAATGTTAATGCATACTTTGAAAACAATAAAGCATCTATACCAAACAATATAGAAATAGTTCCTATGGCTGATAACTCAAGAACAATTAATGACTTACTTAATGCGGTTTCTTCAAATATTATTACAGGATTCATAATAATATTTATAATACTTATAATATTTTTGGATTTTAAAAGTGCAATATTTACTTCTCTTGGAATGCTTATAGTTATTTCAGTTTCTCTAATTTATATGACATATTCAGGAATAACTTTTAATATAATTTCTTTAGGAGGAATTATAACAGTTTTAGGTATGATAGTTGACAACTCAATAGTAGTTTCAGAAAATATTTTTAATTATCATCAAAGAGGAATTAAAGGACTTAATGCTACAAAAAGTGCTGTAGGCGAAGTATTTATGCCTATGCTTGTTTCTACTCTCACAACAGTTGCATCTTTTGCTCCTATAATATTTGTTACTGGAACTATGGGAAGATTAATCAATCAATATCCTAGAGTTGTAATTGTAGCTTTAGTTGTGGGTATATTTCAGGCAGTTCTGCTTTTACCTAATAATTTAATAACAAAAGAAGAACTTACAGGAGAGCATAAAAGAAAAAGATTTAATTTCAAAAATCCTCTTGATTTTGATAAAGATAAATTATTCGATAAATTAAAAATACCTTTTGTTAAATTTTTAAGATTTACATTAAAATTTAGATATGCTGTATTAATATTTTTTATAGTTACATTGCTTATAACATTAGCTATAGCGAAAGTAATATTTGCAAAGTTTACTTTAGTTTACGATACCAGTGCTGATGTTATAGTTGTCAATATTGATACAGGAGTGGGAAGTTCTATATACAAAACCGAAAAATATCTTCAGCAGGTAGAAAATATTATTTATGAAACTATAAACACTAATGATATAATAGCAGTATACAGTTTATTAGGAAAGCAATTAGATAAAAATACTGTTGAAGTATCAGAAGAAATGGATAATCTTGCAGGTACTATGATATATTTAGTTCCTGCTAATAACAGAAAAAAAATAGCTTATGATATAGTTTATGATTTAAATCTAGCAATAGAAAAAAGCGGAATAAAAAATGAATTGGCATTAATAACAGTTAATACCAAACTTCCTATAAATCCGGGTAAAGCAGTTGATATAAAAGTAATAGGAAATGATACTGCTATGGTTAAAGAAGTAAAGAATAAAATGAAAGAACATCTTTTAAGTTTGGACGGTGTAATAAATTATGATGATGATGATAAAATAGGACAGGAAGAATTAAGAGTAATATTTGATTATGACAGAATGGCAGAACTTGGAGTTAATGTTGCTTATGCGGCAAGAGAATTAAGAGCGGCTTATGCAGGAATAGTAGCTACTTCAATTCAGCAGTTTGAAAATAAATTAGATTTTAGGGTGCGGCTAGATAAACAGTATACTTATGATACTAATGTGCTTAATAATCTTTATATACCAAATACATATTACAGACTCATACAATTAAAAGATATAGCTGACATATATATTACAAATAATCAGTCAAGCATAAGACATTATAACGGTAAAAAATCTATAACTATGACTGCAGATATTGAACAAGGGAAAAATACTGCTATACAAGTGACTTCTGAAATGCAGGATTATTTTAATTCAATATCAAAAGAATATCCAAATATAAGCGTAGAGTTTGCTGGTGAGGTAAAAGAAACTAGAGGCTCTATAATAGGTATTGCATGGGGATATGTTATTGCTTTAATTGCCATATATGTAATACTTCTTCTTCAATTTAATAAATTCGTTCAGCCTTTCATGATTTTAGGTATTATACCATTTGGAATAATAGGAGTTATACTTGGATTTGCAGCACATAGAATGCCTATGTCATTTGTTGGTGCCGTTGGTATAGTTGGGCTTGCAGGTGTAGTTGTAAATAATGGTATTATAATGGTGGACTTGATAAACAGAATACTTGAACAAGGAAATATACATACAAAAGAAGATGTGCTTAATGCAGTAGTTGAAGGTGCAGGAGACAGATTCAGAGCAATATTTTTAACAACAGTTACTACAATATTTGGACTTCTTCCTACAGTTTATGGTATAGGAGGACGTGCTGATTTGATAGTACCTATGGTTATGGCTATGGCTTACGGACTTTTATTTGCTGCCCTTTTGACATTGGTACTTTTGCCTTCTCTATTTATGATATCAGCCGATTTAAAATTGATAAAGATAAAATATAATTAATTTTAATTATGATATAAAACTATAGATTCATAAGGTTTTAATTTTATAATATTATCAATAACTATATTATCATAATTTGAAATAAGACGCTTTGAATTTTTTATATCAAAATCAATATTGCTTAAATCTATAGTGCATTCATTTCCGTAAAAATTATTTATGACTAAAAGTTTTTCATTATTATATTCTCTTATGAAAGCAAATACATTTTTATCATCTTTTAATATAGGTATAGTTTTACCTTCTGAAATAACTTTATAATCTTTTCTTAATTTGATTAATTTTTTATAATGATTAAATATAGAGTTTTCATCTTTAATATTATTTTCTGCATTGATTTCTTTATAATTATAAATAACTTCTATCCAAGGCTCAGCACTTGAAAATCCTGCATTCTCTTTGTCATTCCATTGCATAGGAGTTCTTGAATTATCTCTTGATCTGCTTTGAAGTATTTTATATATTTCTTTTTCTTCTATGCCATTATTTTTAAGTATATTAAAATAGTTTATAGACTCGACATCTTTGTATTGATTAATATTGTTAAAATAAGCATTAGTCATACCTATTTCTTCACCTTGATAAATATAAGGAGTACCTCTCAAACAATGCATAACCGCAGCAAGCATTTTAGCAGATTCTTTATGATATTTTTTGTCATCTCCGAATCTTGATACTATTCTAGGCTGATCATGATTGCACCAAAATAAAGCTGACCATGCATTATTATCCTGCATTCCTTCCTGCCAAGTAAATAAAAGATTTTTTAATTCCTGAAAATCAAAATCCATTAACTGCCATT
>NZ_CALXRN010000162.1 GCF_944390595.1 uncultured Brachyspira sp.
GTATGCCATGCAGTTCTGGCACCTGCTTCAAATGTTACATAAGCTACAGAGAAATGTGAATCTTCATTAGGCTCTGTAAGAATTTCTACTTCAACATCTCCTGTAAAATATTCTTTTGCTCCTTTAAATTTCTTACCTTCTCCATTTTTTATAAATATAGTTTTTTCCGGTGCTTTATTATATTCAAAATTTTTATCTGACATTGTATTTCTCCTTTTTTTATTATTTATGTTACTAAATTATTTTATTTTTATAAATATATCTTTAATCCATTTCTTTATTTCATTTTCAGCACTTGAGGCAGAACTTCCGTATACACTTAATATTTTAGCTGTTTGTTTGGATTTTGATTCTTTTTCTATATCTCTTTTAATGCTTCCAGAACCTCCTCCACCATGAGTACAGAAAGGCATTATTATCTTATTAGAAAAATCAAAACTATTTAAAAATGTATTTACAGGAGGAGCAATTGTATTCCACCAATTAGGACTTCCTACAAATATAACATCGTAAGCATCTATGCTTTTTATATTATTTTTTAATTTTGGTTTATGATTGCTGTTTATATCTCTTTTAGCTTCATTTAAAACCGTGTTATAGCTTGGTGAATATGGCTTTTCTGGTTCAGTATAAAAAAAGTCTATTTCGGAATTTTGAAATTCTGACTTTACAACTTTTGCTATACACTCAGCAAGTTTTTTAGTGTTTGATGAATGAGAGTAATATGCTATTAATGCTTTCATAAATTAGCTCCTATTGTTATTAATAAAAAATATTATCTTCCTACTATTTCTAAATGTTCCTTAGGATATCTTTCTCCTTGTATAGTTATTTTTGATATTGCATCATTAATTTTATTTAATTCTTCATTAGTAAACTCTACATTAACAGAGTATATATTTTCTTTTAATCTTTCTATTTTTCTTGTTCCAGGTATTGATACTATAAATGGTTTTTGATGCAATACCCAAGCTAATGCTATTTGTGATTTTGATACATTTTTTGTTTTGGCAATATCTTCCAAAATCTCAATCAATATCTGATTTTGTTTTAAATTTTCTTTTTTAAATCTTGGTACAGAACTTCTAAAATCATTTTTTGAAAACTCTGAATCAGCATTGAATCTTCCTGTTAAAAATCCTTTACCTAATGGAGAAAAAGGCACAAAACCTATATTTAATTCTTCTAATAATGGTATAATTTCATTTTCCGGTTCTCTCCAAATCATAGAGTATTCGCTTTGTATGGCAGTTAATTTGCATACTTTATCAGCTTTTTTTATAGTATTTGCTCCAGCTTCAGATAGTCCCCAATGTTTAACTTTACCTTCTTTTATTAAATCTTTTATTGTGTGTGCAACTTCTTCAATAGGTGTATTAGGATCAACTCTATGAAGATAATATAAATCTATGCAGTCAGTTCTTAATCTTTTTAATGAACCTTCTACCGATGTTCTTATAGTTTCTTTTTTGGCATCTAATACAGGTTTTCCGTTTACTGTTTTTATACCGCATTTTGTAGCTATTACAACTTTATCTCTGCATTTCTCTAATGCTTCTCCTACAATTTCTTCATTTTTATATGGGCCATAAGCTTCTGCAGTATCAAAGAAATTAATACCTAATTCTACAGCTTCATGTATGAGAGATATTAATTCTTTTTTGTCATAATTTTCATCATATATTACACCATATCCCATACAGCCCAATCCTATTGCGGAAACTTCTAAATCTCCTAGCTTTCTTTTTTTCATGTTAAATCTAAACCTTTTATTATTAAAGTTTTATTTTCCTACTCTGTCAGCATATTCCTTAGGGTATCTATCACCATGAATTAGTATTTTTGAAAGTGCTTCGTTTATATCATTTAATTCATTATCTGTTAATACTATATCTGCTGATGAAGTATTTTCTTTTAATCTATACAAACTTCTAGTACCAGGTATAGGGACTATGAAATTTTTTTGTGCTAATACCCAAGATAATGCAACTTGAGAAGGAGTGATATTTTTATTATTAGCAATCATTTTTATAAATTCTATTAATTTTTGATTGGCTTCTAAATTTTCTTTTTTAAATCTTGGAACTATGCTTCTAAAGTCATCATTTCCAAAAGAAGAATTTTTATCTATAGTAGCAGTTAAGAAGCCTTTGCCTAAAGGAGAAAAAGGCACAAAACCTATATTTAATTTTTCTAATAATGGTATAATTTCTTTTTCTGGTTCTCTCCACATCATAGAATATTCACTTTGTAATGCAGTTAATTTGCATATTTCATCAGCTTTTTTTATAGTATTTGCTCCGGGTTCTGAAATTCCCCAATGTTTAACTTTACCTTCTTTTATTAAATCTTTTATTGTGTGTGCAACTTCTTCAATAGGTGTATTAGGATCAACTCTATGAAGATAATATAAATCTATGCAGTCAGTTCTTAATCTTTTAAGAGAGCCGTCTATAGATTTTTTTATTGTATCAGGTTTAGCATTCAATATTTGTTTTCCATTTTCTATTTGTATTCCAAATTTTGTAGCTATTACAACTCTGTCTCTATATTTTTCCAATGCTTCGCCTACAATATTTTCATTTTCAAAAGGTCCGTAACATTCAGCTGTATCAAAGAAAGTTATACCCATATCCAAAGCTTGATGCATTAAATAAATCATATCTTTCTTATTGGAAGCAGGACCATATCCATGACTCATTCCCATACATCCTAAACCAATAGCTGAAACTTCTAAATTTCCAAGCATTCTTTTTTTCATATTTATACCTCCTAAACTTTTATTTTTTACTTCCTATTATCAATAGATTTATTTAAATTAAATAATAATTAAAATAATCTTTAATACCAATCATGTTTTTCATTACGGTTCAATTCTGATATTCTTTTCATATCATCATCGCTTAATTCAAAATCGTATATTTCTGTATTTTCTATTATATGTTCTCTATTGCTTGAACCTGGTATTACAATTACTCCTCTTTGTAAATTCCATCTTAATATAATTTGAGCAACTGATTTATTATATTTTTTTGCTATATCTTTTAATACTTTATCATTCAAAAGTTCTTTTTGATATCCTCTTCCTCCCAATGGATACCAGCCTTGAACAGCTGTACCCAAACTTTGTATATATTCTACAACATCAGTATCTTGATAGTATGGATGTATTTCATTTTGTACTAAAGCAGGCATTATATTTATCTTTGGAAGAAATTCTTTTAATTCTTTTATGTACCAATTAGAAAGTCCTGCAGAACGAATCTTTCCTTCTTTTATAGCTTTCTCTATAGCTTTATACGCTTCAATATCATTATTTCCTGGATGATGAAGAAGCATCATATCAATATATTCTACATTCAATTTCTTTAATGCATCATTTATAGCTTTCTCTGCATTATTATATTGATTAGGATATAACTTTGTAATGATAAAAATATCTTTCCTGTCAACTTTGGAATCTTTTACAGCCTTTCCAACAGCCTCTTCATTGCGGTATATGTATGCTGTGTCTATCAATCTTACTCCATTTTGTAGAGCATAAAGAACAGAATTATAGCAAACATCATTTAATAAACTATAAGTACCTATTCCATTTAAAGGCATTTCATAACCATTATTTAGTTTAACTGTTTTTGTATTGAAATTAAAATTTGCTTTACTGTTCATATTATTAGCCTCTGCTTTTATATTTAGTAGTGTAATAAAAATTAACAAGAAACTTATAAAAGTATTTTTAATTATTTTTTCTTTCATAAAATATACACCTATCATGTAAAAAATTATTTATATATTTTCAAAAATGAAACTCATATATTACTAATATTAAATCTTATAATTGCATAAATATTTTACAGTTTCAATATCAGTATGCGATAAGAATAAACTTTGTTTAGTGTCAAGTTTAAAAATTTCTTTCATATCATTATCATCTAATTCAAAATCAAATACATTGAAATTTTCTATTATTCTTTCTTTATGTACGCTTTTTGGTATAACAACAACATTTCTTTTTATGAGCCAATTTAATATAACTTGTGCTGCTGTTTTATTATGCTTTTTTGCTATAGATAGCAGTACTTCATTAGTAAACATATTATTTCTGCCTTCAGCAAATGGTCCCCAGGATTCTATTTGAATATTATATTCTTTCATAAGTTTATTATCTTCTTCTCTTTGGAAAAATGGATGAGTTTCAATCTGATTTACCATAGGAGCTATTTTATTGTGCATAACAAAATCTAATAATCTGTCAGGATAAAAATTGCATACTCCTATAGCTTTTATTTTTCCTTCATTATATAAGTCTTCCATAGCTCTCCAAGAACCGTAATAATCTCCGAAAGGCTGATGTATTAAATATAAATCCAAATAATCTAATCCTAATTTATTCATAGAAGTTTCAAAAGCCTTTTTAGCATTATCATATCCAGCATCACTTATCCATAATTTAGTAGTGATGAATAATTCTTTTCTATTGATTCCGCTTTCTTTTATAGCATCTCCCACAGCTTTTTCATTATTGTATGCAGAAGCTGTATCTATTAATCTGTATCCTGCTTCAATAGCATTTAATACAGATTTTTTACATTCTTCATAATCAGATATTTGAAAAACTCCGAATCCTAATATAGGCATTTCAAGTCCGTTATTTAATGTTACTTTTTTCATGTGCTGATTCCTATTGTTGCTATCAATAAACTCGCTTTTTCTTAGCTAATAACTAAAGTTATTAGCTGCTCGTTTATTTCTGTTGTTGCTATCAATAAACTCACTTATAACTAAGTTTATTATTTATTAGCTATTCGTTTATTGATAAAGTTATTACTATCAATCAACTTCTTTATTAATTATAAACTTTACTTATCAATTCTTTTTAAATTATAGCATTAGAGTGCACTCCAATGTCAATAGTAATTTTAATAAATTTTATTTTTTATTTATTAACACTAAAACTTATTTCAACGCTTCCTCTGCCAAGTGAATCTTTAAGTCCTGATGTATTTTCTATGTATCCTATTTTTGTATAACTGTAAGATGTTGAAAAATTTTCATAAAATAGAACTAAACAATTACTGCCGTAAAGCATGAAGTCCCCTGTTTTTATACTGCCGCCTCTTGAAGATTGTGTAGTAAGACTTTTATTTAAATTATGATATTTTTCATTGGCATTTAAATCATTCATAGTTATAGTCAAAGGCATCATAGATAAAAAATCTTTTGCTGTTTGATTATCATATAATATTAATTTATATTCTTTATTATTTATTTTTAAATTAATGGAAGTATTTAAAGTATTCATATTTGTATTATCTCCATAAACTGAATTGCATGCTGTAATAGCAAAAACTAATAAACTAAAAAAATATTTTTTTATTTTCATTGATATTTACCCTCAATATTCTTCATTTTCTTTCTTTTTTAACATATCTTTTTCATTAACAGCCATTTGGCTTTCATAATTTTCTATTTTTTTATTCAATTTATTTACAGTTGCCTGAAGTTCATCTAATTTTTCCTGCATTGCATCTCTATGACTTATAAGAAGCTGTTTTCTTGCCTCTAATGTAGCATCACCCTTATTGTATAACTTTATATATTCTATTATAGACTCTATTGACATACCTGAATTTCTCATACATTTTGAAAATTCTATCCATCCTAGATCATAATCGCTGTAATTTCTTATACCGCTTTCGCTTCTTTGAACTTCCGGTATTATTCCTATTCTTTCATAATATCTTAATGTATCAGTAGATAATTCTGTTTTTTTGCTTACTTCTGCTATCGTCATAATATTCACCTCCATTTTTTGTAATTATATCATTGGAGTGCACTCTAATGTCAATATATGATTATATTTTAGTATATTATCTTATTATATCAAATACTTATGTATTATAATTATTTATAACAAAAAAGTATTAAAAATTCTTATATTTCGGCTAATATTTGATATATTAATTAATAGTTGACTTTATAGTATAATTTAGTATAATTTATAATAGTGAAATTATGATTTTTATATTAGGAAGGTTATGTCAGGTTTAAGTTTTAGAGTGCTTGATTGGGATTTTTTTGCCCCTAATATAGATAAAAAATTTATATTAGATAATTTAAATGAGGATATAAATATTTCTTACGGTGAAACTAATCCGGACTTAGATTTTATACCTAGAGCACAAAAAAGAAGACTCAGTCAGATAACTAAATTATCATTTGAGTCTGTGAAAAATATTCTGAAAGAAAATGATCAAATACCTATATTTTTTGTATCTAAATATGGAGAAATAAAACAGCAGTATAATATATCTAAAAAAATAGTTACAGAACATGAGGTGTCTCCGGCACTTTTTAGCTTTTCCGTTTTTAATACAGCAGCTGCACAGCTTACAATATTTTATCAAAACCATGAAAGAGCTATTGCTGTTACGTGTTATGATAATTTTATTGATACAGCACTTTTACAAGCAGCTTCATTTTTGAAAACTTCAGAACATAATAAAGCACTCATAATTATAGCTGATGAAAAATTACCTGAAAGTTATGAAATTATATCAAAGGACAATAATTATTCATTTGCATGTTCTTTTCTTATATCTATAGATGACGCTGATATTGATATAAATATTATTGACAGCGGCGTTAAAAAAGATGAAAATTCTATCATAGATTTCATTAAATTTATCTCAACAGATACTCCTAATTTGAAATTGGGAAAAATCGAATTAACAAAAAAATAACTTTATCTTTTATAGATTTATGTAAAATATTTTTTAAAGGAGAATTATAAAATGACTATTGAAGAGCAAATAAAACAAATAGTAATAGAGGCAGCAAATTTAGAAGGTGTTACAATAGATGATATAGATACTGACGCTCCATTATTTGGAGATGAATTAGGACTTGATTCTATAGATGCTTTAGAAATAGGCGTTGCTATAAGAAAGAAATTTAATATAAGTTTTTCAGATATAGAAGAAAATAACAAAAAACATTTTTATTCCGTAGCTACATTAGCTAAATATATAAGAGATAATTCAGAGCATAAGTAATATATGAGAAAGTTAAGCAATACAAATTTTTATTTATTAAAAGATTCAGAGGATATTTTTCTTGTTCATAAGGAAAATAAAGGTTCAGTTAAGTATAACAAATTTGTCAGTGATATAGTACGTATCTTGGAATATTTATCTAAATATAAAGAAGATACTATTACAATATTTATTGAAGATGCCTACAGATTTATTGCAGTTGTTACAGCCGGATTTATTCTTAAAAAAAGAGTCAATGTTCTCAATAATAATAGTCCGAAATATGTTGAGAGCATATTGGATGATTCAATGATTTATATATCTGACAGCAGTAAATCAGCTGTAGATTTGGATGAAATATTTAAAAGCAGCTGTAATAATAAATGGTTTGATTTACTTAAAGAAACCTGTATAGATGAAAATGTTAATATTAATTTTTATACTTCGGGATCAACAGGATATCCTAAACTTATAGAAAAAACATTAAAGCAATTTGAGGCAGAAGCTTCAAAAATTGTTAATCAATTTACAAATGATATAGCAGATTCTGTGTTTTTGTATACAGTTCCCCATTATCATAGTTATGGATTTGTTTTTGCTGTGTTGGTTCCATATATGTTGGAATTGAAGTCTTTAGATAATAGAATTAATTACTTAGAAACTATTAATAATTTTTCTGACTACAAAAAAATTACCATAGTTACAACTCCTGCTTTTTTGAAAAGAATAGATAGAACATCATTAAAAATCAATGCTGAATGGCATTTATTTTCTTCTACCGGTGTATTGGATAAGAAAGTTAATGATCTTTGTAAGGAAGTATTCCATACTGATGCCACAGAGATTTATGGGAGTACAGAAGCCGGTGCTATGGCATATAGAAGAAGAAGCGAAAATGAACTATGGACTAGACTTAATGTTGTTCAATTAAAAGTTGATGAGCATGGAAGTATAGAATGCTGTTCCGGTTATACAGGTGATAATGTTTGGATTCATGTAGGCGATGTTGTTGATATGAAAAATGAAAATGAATTTGAACTTATAGGAAGAGAAGATTCTATAGTAAAAATAGAAGGTAAAAGAATCAGTGTTCAGCAGATAGACAGACAAATATTGATGGATAAGCATTTTAAAGACAGCTATACTATATATTGTAAATCTGATAAGAGGGAATATATAGCTTCTTTTATAGTGCTTAATAATAATGATAGAAATGCAGAGCATATGAAAAGATATATTATAGAATATTTAAAAGGATATTTTGAAACGGTAGTTTTACCTAAAAAAATATATTTTGTAGATAGAATTCCAAGAAGCGAAATTGGTAAAATAGATAGAAATGCACTTGATGCTATAATGCAAGGAAATTAAGTTGGATAATTATACTATAGAAGAGCAAAGCAGCAATATGTTTAAAGTAAAAGTTTTTATAGATGAAAAATTGCCGTATTTTGACGGACATTTTGATAATTTTAAACTTTTACCTGCTGTGGCACAAATAAAAATTATAATTGATATATCAAAAAATATTTTTTCTAAGGATATTATAGTTACTAAATTATTGAAACTTAAATTTACTAACATGATTTTTCCAAATTCTAATATTATTATTGAAGGTATATACACAAATAGTATTCTTTCTTTCAAAATATACGATGAAGATAAAAAATATTCAGATGGTAAAATTTATTTTGCTTAGAGGTTTTATCTTATGAGTCATTGGAGTGAAGAAAAAGAAATAGGCAATAGGTGGAAAGCATTATTTTCTGCTTTTGTTTATAGAGTATTAGGAAGAACATTTATAATTATATATCTTATTCCTATTAGTATTGTTTATTTCTTTTATTCAAAAAATAGAATGAAGGCTTCAAGAGAATATCTCAAAAGAATGTCTAAATACAATAAGAAGATAAAATCTAATATAATATGTTCATATAAACATCTGCTTTCATTTGTGGTTTCTATTGCAGAAAAAATAGCAGCTTGGGACGGTGATATACCTATAAAAGACTTGATAGTGAAAACTAAAGATGATTATGAAAAAGTTATCAATTTGCTTGATAATAAAAATGGAATGATAATCTTATTTTCACATATTGGAAATATTGAACTTTTAAAGGCATTAGCTGTTATAAATGAAGGCAATCCTATTAAAAATTATAAAATAAATATAATAATGGATTCCAGAGTAAATAAAAATATTAATATATTTATGGGAGAAGGAAAAAATAATTCCTTTATAGATTTTATAGATGCTTCAAATATAGGGCCGCAAACTATTATTAGTATAGAAGATAAATTGAATAATGGTGAAATTGTAGCAATAGCAGGAGACAGAACTTCTAATAAAACAGATAAAGTCAATTATGTAAATTTTTTAGGAGAGGAAGCTCCTTTTCCTTGCGGTGCTTTTTTAATACCTATTTTACTTAAATATCCTGTTTACTATTTTTTTGCTTTGAGAGAAAAAGATAAAATACTTTCAAAGAAGTATAATTTTTATATACATTCATCTAAAATAAAATTAGATAGCGAAGAACTTAAAAACAGGAAAAGAAAAAATGAAATTATATTAGAATTAACAAGAGAATTTGCTTCTATTATTGAAGAAAAAGCTATAGAATATCCTTATCAATGGTATAATTTTCATGATTTTTGGTATAAGGGAAATTAGTTTATGAATAAAAATACGTATAAAAAAAAAGTTTATTTGGAAAATGATTATTATATAAAACCTTCTTTTTATGATTTGGATCCTATGGGGGTTGTTTGGCATGGAAATTATATAAAATTTATGGAGCAGGCTAGGGAGGCTATGCTTTCTATTATAGATTATGATTATGATATTATGACTGCTAAAGGAGTTATGTGGCCTATAGTAAAACTTGAAATAAAATATATTAACTCCATTAAATTAAATCAAAAGGTAAGAATACATACAGCTATTACTGAATATTTAAATGGAATGAAAGTAGAATATACTTTTTATGATGAAAATAACAAAATAATATCTAAATCTTCTACATTGCAAATGCCTATAGATTCAGAAACTAGAAAAGGTTTTTTAAATAGTCCTAAAGATTTTATAGAAAGAATAGAAAGAATTAATAATTAAATATAAATTTTTTTTACAAATTAGTTGTTTTTTGTATTTATATAATATAGTAT
>NZ_CALXRN010000163.1 GCF_944390595.1 uncultured Brachyspira sp.
GTAAAATGAGACATAGAGTTACAGTAAAAAAATTTAATAGAACAAGTGCACATAAAAAAGCTATGCTTTCTAATATGCTTACTTCTCTTTTAAAATATGAAAAAATAGAAACTACTAAAGAAAAGGGCAGAGCTATAAAGCAATTAGCTGATAAAATTATTTATAAAGCTAAAGTTGATAATGTTCATAATAGAAGAACTATTGCTAAATATGTAAAAGATAAAACAGTGCTTGCTAAACTTTTTAAAGATATAGCTCCTAGATATGCTGGTAAAAACGGCGGTTATGTAAGAAAAATTTTATCATATAAAAGATTCGGTGATGCTGCTGATATGTGCGTAGTTATGCTTTGCGAATCTGACAGCTCTTCTGTTAAAACTGAAAATAAATAATTTAAATAAAAAATCACATTATAAATCAATATAATAAGCAAATTAAAAAATAAATAATATTTATGTTTAAGTTATAGCGTTTAATCGCTATAACTAGACATTATATATTGTTTATGGAGGGATTATTATGGCTTATATAAAAAAACATGCTAAAACATCTGTTGAAAATGAAGAATTAGAAAATCCTACTGCTGCACAACAGCCTGCTAAGCCTAGAGCTATAAGAAAAAAGGTTGTTAAATTAGAAGCGAATACTGAAAATCAAGATAATGCAGAATCAAATACTATAGAAAAAGATGAATTAAATGCTCAGAAAGAAATAATAGAAAATGAAAACGCTGAAAAGAAAGTTATTAATAGACCTCATGATGTGCTTTATATCAGTAAATTGAGTTCTTTAACTTTTGAAGAGCTTTTAGAATTTGCTGAAAGTTATGGTATTAAAAAAGATACAAGCAATAATATAAGACGTCAGGAACTTATGCATGCCATATTAAAGGCACAAATTTCTATGGAAGGAAAAATCGTTGCTGAAGGTACTTTGGAAACTTTGCAAGACGGTTTTGGCTTTTTACGTTCTAAAAACAGCAATTATTTAGTTGGACCTGATGATATATATATTTCTCCTGCTCAGATAAGACTTTTCGGACTTAGAACAGGAGATATTATTACCGGAGAAGTTAGACCTCCTAAAGATAATGTAGGCGAGAAATTCTTTGCTTTGCTTAGAATAGAAACTGTAAATGGAGAAGAGCCTAATAATTTATATAAAAGACCTCATTTTGATAAACTTACTCCAATTTTTCCTAATGAACGTATAGATTTAGAGTTTGCTCCTAATAAAATTTCTACACGTATTATTAATTTAGTTTCTCCTATTGGTAAAGGTCAGAGAGGGTTAATTGTAGCACCTCCTAAAGCTGGTAAAACTATGATGCTTCAGGAAATTGCTAATGCTATATGTAAAAATTATCCGGATATAAAACTATTTATACTTCTTATAGATGAACGTCCTGAAGAAGTAACTGATATGAAAAGACAAGTTCCGGAAGCTGAAGTTATAGCATCTACTTTTGATGAAACTCCGGATAAACATTGCCAGGTTTCTGAGATGGTATTAGAAAAAGCTAAGAGATTGGTAGAAAATAAGCATGATGTGGTTATTATATTAGATTCTATTACAAGACTTTCAAGAGCTTATAACTTGGTAGTGCCTGCAAGCGGTAAGGTATTAACAGGAGGTATTGATTCTAATGCACTTCATAAACCAAAAAGATTCTTCGGTGCTGCTAGAAATATAGAAGAGGGCGGTTCTCTTACTATAATTGCTTCTGCTTTAGTTGATACAGGCAGTAAAATGGACGATTATATTTATGAAGAGTTTAAAGGTACTGGTAATATGGAGCTTCATTTAGATAGAAGACTTGCAAATAGAAGACTTTTCCCTGCCATTGATATTGATTCTTCTTCTACTAGAAGAGAGGATTTACTTCTTAGTCCTGAAGAGATGAGCAAGATGTGGGCTTTAAGAAAGTTTATGCAGTCTCAGGGTATAGATGAAGATGAGATTATAGAAACAGTTGTTGATAAAATGAATTCTACTAAAGATAATGCAGAGTTCTTAAAATTACTAAACTCATAATATATTTATCAGGATTTATTAATATGCCTATCAATTCTAATGAAGAAGAGGATAGAAAATTATTTGAATTCTATCTTAAGCATGGGTATTATCCTGATGATTTTAATACTTCTAAAAAAGAAAATATAATAGAAGAGAATATAAAAACAAATAAAAATCCTAGAGAAGAATTAGTTTACACTCAAGAAGATAAAGAAATGTTTTTAAGTGCAATTGAAAATCTCGATTGCACTAATCATTCTAAAAAATCTATTTATGATAAAAAAACAAATTATAAATTTAAGCCTAATGTAAAAAATGCTATTCCAAAAGACAGACTTGATTTGCATGGAGATACTAGAGAAATAGCTTTGCATAAAATAAGAAAATTTATATCTGAATCAAAAAGAAATAAATTAAGTCCTATACTTATAATACATGGTAAAGGTTTTAGAAGTGAAAATGGAATTGCAGTTCTAAAAGATTTAGTTGAATACTATATTGCCACAGAGGGAAAGCATTATATAAAATATTCTTCCGATGCTCCTTCTCATCTTGGAGGAGGAGGGGCTAAAATTATATATCTGCATATTGAAAGAGATAGTAATAATTAATATTTATTATATACTGTGAAACTGAATTGCTGCTTGATTGGGAGTATTAATTTAGAGTGAGTTCTGTTATTTTCATTAAATATTCTTAAGCATGTATGAGGGTCTAAATTTTGATTAAAGAGTCTTAAATCGCATAAAGCAAGACCAAAACCTGCACTTTCTGTATTATCTAATTGCTCTATAAAGAAATTTTCAACCATATTCTTTTTATAATATTCTTCAAATGTAAGTCTTTTTGAATCTATTCTGGTTCTGCTAATCATTATGAGAGGTGCATCATTTATAACTTCAAATTCTATATTATTTTTATTTAATTTTATTAAAAATTTTATTATAAATTTCTTTTTTGTATCATTTCTATATGAAAGCAGCTGCTGATATTTTTCATTATCTATATCTATATTACTGTCCATATCTTTTATTAAATTATTTTCTAATTTAATTACATCTTTAAGAATTTTCTTTGATTCATCATCTTTAAATATATCTGAATATTCGCTCATTATATTATAATCATAAAAATATTCATCAGTATCTATTTTTTGATTAAACTCTTTATGTTTTTGTCTTAGTATCTTTATAGTTATTACATGTAAATATCTTGCTTTAATCGCATTTGATACAAGTTCCATTATAATATAAGAAATATCATCATAATATTTTTCTACTTTATATTTTTTCAGTACTTCTTCTATTATAACCATTATTTTTTGTTTGGTTTTATTATTAAGCCAAATAATATTAAATTCTAAAGAAGATTTTTTATTTTTTTTTATATAATCTTTTATATCTTCTAATTCTAAATCAGTCATAATTGTATAATCTCTTTTGCTATACGTTCTAACACATTTTTTTCACCTAAAGTTTCTCTTACTCTAAGTAAATTACTGCTTACTTTTTTATAATATTCTTGATCAGTTAAGTATTTTATGATATAACTTGTAATAGCATTAGGATTGCAGTTATTTTGAAGCAGTTCAGGAACTGCTTCTTCATTAAGAAGTACATTAGGCATGCCTACATATTTTATATTTGTAAGCAATTTACCAAGAAAAAATGTAATATAAGAAATTTTATAGCATATAACCATAGGTTTTCCGTAACATGCAGCTAGAAGACTTGCCGTACCGCTTGACATTATCAAAGCATCAGAATATGAATAAACATAATCTTTATCGTCTCCTAATAATAAGGAATAAGATATATTTTTTAAAATATTACTATATTCATTTAAGATTTTTTCTATGGGTTCTTTATATTCCGGATATGCTATAGGTATTATGAATCTTATATTAGAAGAAAGCATATCATTAAGTATTTTCATAGATTTTATAAATACAGGAGCTAATTTCTTTATTTCCTGATATCTGCTTCCAAATAATACACCAACTGTATACTCTTTTTTAGGCATATTCAATTCCGGTATATTTTTATCATAATCTAAATCAGCAAAAGGATGACCGCTGTACATTACATCGCATCCGTATTTTTTATATACTTCATAATCAAATAAAAAAGGAGTTATTATTTTTCTTGCTGAAAGCAGTTTTTTTGCATTCCACGCTCCCCATATTCCAACATGCGGAGGGAAATAATAAACATATTTTGTATTATTAGCTTTGCAATATTTAGCTAATAAAAGATTAACGCCTTGATTATCAACTAAAAGCATTATGTCTACTTTATTATTTTTAAGATATTCCTGCAAAATGTTAAACGCACCTAGTTTTTTAAATGCATAAACAGGATTAGCACCCTCAAAAATTCCCATGGTTGATAATGTAGACATGTCAGATAATATATTGACATTTGCTTTTTGCATTTCTACACCGCCGAAACCATCTAAAATAACATCAGGTTTTAATTCTTTTAATTTCTTTGCTAATAAGGCACCTTGAATGTCCCCAGATACTTCGCCAGTAGCTATAAATATTCTCATATTTTTACGTTTGTTTTTATTATTACACAGTTTTTTTAGGGGTAATACCACGCTTAGCTTTGGATATAAATATAACAATGTCTTTAGCTATTTCATTTAATGAATTATCATTTAAATATGTATCTAAAAATTCCTGTTTAGTTTTATTCCAATTATACCACATATCATAAGCTTCTTCAGCTTGAGATATTTGCTCAGATGTAAACCCTGCTCTTCTCATTCCTACTAAATTTAACTTATAAATAATTGCTTCTCCGGCATGAGCAGTTAAAGCAAAAGGCAGTATATCTCTTCCTACTGCAGACATTCCGCTAATCATAGCATATTGTCCTATAGCACAGAACTGATGTACTACACAGTTTCCAGATATAAATGCACCTTTTTCTACTCTTACATGACCAGCAACCAAAGCTCCGTTACATATTATAACATTATCATGTATTTCACAGTCATGTGCCACATGCCCAGTAGCCATTATATAGCAATTATTTTTTATAATAGTTTTACCATTTTCTTTACATGATCTATGAAGATTGGCAAATTCTCTAATTTCATTGCCGTCTCCTATCTCAAGAAAACTGATTGTTTTTTTATCAAAATGTATATCCTGAGGTAAATTTCCTATAACCGCATGATCATGTATTATATTATTTTTTCCTATAGTTGTGTATTCTTTTATTACAGAATGCGCTCCTATAGTTGTATTTTCACCTATACTAACTTCACCTTCTATTATAGCATAAGGACCTATTTTTACATTATCTGCTATTTTGGCAGATTCAGAAATAATAGCAGTACTATGTATATTATTTGACATTTTTATTCCTATTAAATTATTTTTCTATTTTCATGGCTTCTTTGTCAACTAAAAATAAACCTAAATCAGCAGAGCAAGCTAATTTATCATTTACTTTAACTTCTCCATGAGTTTTAAGCAGATTATTACTGAATGCTTCAACTGTAACAATCATGTCCATAACATCACCTGGTATTACAGGATTTTTAAATTTAGCATTATCTATTTTTGCAAAGAACATAAATTTTTTACCATATTCATCAGGTTTTAAAATTTTAGTATAACAGTATATTCCTGAAGTTTGAGCTAATGCTTCAATCATTAAAACGCCAGGCATAATAGGGCTTTCTGGAAAATGTCCTGTGAATTGAGGTTCATTAAATGTTACATTTTTTACAGCGTGTATTCTACCTTCTTCAATGCTTTCTACCTTATCAACAAGTAGAAAAGGGTATCTATGAGGAAGTAATTCCATTATTTTGGTTATATTAATTTTTTCCATTATTAAACAAGTCCTTAATTAAAAAAATTTAATACATTTTGAAGAAAATTATATCATATAACAACAAAGTTACAAGTATAAAAAATGGTTAATATATACTGTGTTAAAATAAAGTATTTATTTTTTTATGTTAAATTATAAAAAAATAATTATAAAAAATATATATATTGTTGACATCTCAATTTTATTTTATATACTTATTTTTATGTATAATGAAGATTCTAAATATTATAATTTTTTGTTAAATTCTCTTTTCTATGATAAAGATGATATTGTTTCATTCTTTGGTTTAGAAAGTAATATTGGAAAGAATATTTCTGATATAAAAAATATTTTAAATTATGAAAGTAATGAAATATTAGAAAGTGTTTCAAAAATTCTTTACTCTATTATATCAAATAAAAACAATTTTGAGATTGATGCCTCTGATAATAATAAAGCATTAAAATCTATATTTACAACATTTAAAAAACATAAATCTGATTATAAAAAATTAAAGAATATAAAATATTATCCTTTATCAATTTTGGATAATGAAAAAGAAGATAAGATAATATATCCAGATAATACAAAAGATTCTTTTCAAATAGATTATAAAGAAAATTTTAATGAAAATGCTAATAAGATAAATTTAAAAGAAATACTTAATACAAAAAATATAAATGGAATTTTAAATGCATTATCAAATCTTTTTTCTTATGTTCCATATTCTAAAGGTACAGAATGTGGTATAGGAGATATATCTTTTTATGATAAACTAAAGATTAATACAGCATTATCTTCATGTTTGTATTTATTAAAGGATAGAGATAATTCATATAATGCTGAGGATTCTAATAAAAATCATTTTGTTTTACTTTCAGGAGATATTTCTGGAATACAAAAGTTTATATATACTATATCTTCTAAAGGTGCATTAAAATCTTTAAGAGCAAGATCTTTCTATCTTGAAATAATGCTTGAACATATTGCAGACGAGATTTTAGAATATTTCCATTTAACAAGAGCTAATTTGCTTTATACCGGCGGCGGACATTTTTATATAATACTTCCTAATTTTGAAGATATAAATGAAAAGATAAGCAATATAATGCAAAAATTAAATGATTGGTTTATTTATAATTTTTCTATAGACCTTTATATTGCTATGGGGATAGAAGAGTTTAATTTTAAAGATTTGGAAGATTTTGCTTCTGTATTTAAAAAACTTTCTAAAAAACTAACTCAAATAAAACAAAGAAGATATTTTTATGACGATAATAATACTCAGTTAGAAAACTTACTAATGCCTAAAGATAATCAGGCAGAATATGAATGTAGTATCTGTCATACTTCTTCTAAAACTACAAAAAAGACCGATTTTTTCTCTGCAGATAATGAAGATAAAGTTTATGCTTGTGATATATGTATTAATTTATGTAAATTAGGTAAATGCATGCTGTCAAAAGAAAAAAGCATCTTCATAATTAAAGATAAGTCCTTGATAGATAAAAATTATGCTGATGAAGCAGTTGATTTACCATCTTTAGATTATGATAAAAAAAATGAAAAATCTAATAGATATTTCTATTTCGCAGATGTTAAAGATATTAAAAATACTAAAGATACTAATTTAGTAAGAGCTTATTCAAAGAATAATAATGATTATAATTATACAAATTTGTTTTTGGGAGAGTATAATTTTAAAGAAAACGAAAATGATAGAAATTTAATAGATTTTGAGACTTTAGTAAAAGGTACAGAAGATAATCCTACAATTGGTATAAATAGGCTTGCTGTTTTAAGATGTGACGTTGATAGTTTGGGTGATGCTTTTATGAATGGTTTTAAAGGACATGCTGATATATTGAGAACTTCATCATTTTCAAGGCATTTAAGTTTATTTTTCAAATATTATATTAATTGTGTATGTGAATGTAATACTAATATTTCTGATTATAAACCATTTGGAAATTTGTATAGTAATGAGAAAAAATATGAAAAACGCATTGTTATAGTATATTCAGGTGGAGACGATGTATTTTTAGTTGGTCATTGGCTTGATGTTATTAATTTTACTTTAGATTTAAGAGAAGCATTTAAAAAATACACTAATGATGAACTTACTTTTTCAGCTGGTATAGGTTTTTTCCATAATAAATACCCTATATCTAAAATGGCATCTCAAACAGGTGAGCTTGAAGATTTAGCTAAAAAAAATGAAAACGGTAAAAAGGATTCTGTTGCTTTATTTGGAATACCGCAGGAAGATGAATCTAAATATGTATTTAGTTGGAATGAGTTTGAAAAAGTTAAAGAAAAAATAGATTTTTTATTTTCCGTGGGATATTTTTCAAAAGATGCTAAAGAAAAAGATATTAAAGAAAAGATTTTTTTATCTGCTTCTATGATATACAGATTGAAACAGCTTATAGAATTTTATAATAAAGATGAAGGTATGAATATACCTAGACTTGCTTACTCACTTGCAAGAATTAATTATAATAATACTAATAAGGAAAACTATAATAAGTTTAAAGATACAATATATAATTGGTTTACATATGAATCTAAAGTATGTAAAGATAAAAAAGATGAGGATACTAAAAATGGAAAATCCATTAATAAGGAAATTAAATATTTGAATATTGCTTTAGATTTAATAATATATTTATTTAGAAAAGAATAATTACGGAGGAGTTTATGTCAGATAAAAATGCAGAAGCATTAAATATATCAGAGGCTAAATATTTTGTTTTAAAATATTTAATAATTTTTAAATATTTTAAAAATTCTAAAGGAGAAAGTTATAAAAAAACTCATAGTTTTATAACAACTAATCAAATAAGAAAGTTTTTATCTGCATTTATAAGGATCAGCAATAAAATAAAAAATGCTCAATTATCTTTAAATTCTTATTTAGATGATGAAGATGATGATAAATCAAAAGCATTAAATAATTCTAATGAAGAAAAAAATTCTGATATTATTAATGATATTATTAAAGAGATAGAATATATGAATATACAGCTTGTATATTTAGTAGGTAGAAATAAACAAGATAATAGTAAAGTAAATATTAGACCTAATAAAGATACTGATAGTGAAGATGCAGAAAACAATAGATTGCATGAAAAGGATATAAATGAGCATATAAATCCAAATTCTCCTTTCGCTATAAGAATAGGAAATAAAAAGGGAATAGAAGCTTTATATATGAGAATACAAAAAAATATAGAAAATATTATAGACAATAAACAAAAAAACTTCGATGAATTATTCAAAAATTTTGATGAATTATATAAATATATAGAATCAATAGTAGCTTATCATAAATTTTATGAAGTGGAGGTGGAATGATATGTTATTGAAATTTAAAATTTCTGCTAATATGACTTTATTAACAGGTATGCATATAGGAGCTTCTAATGATTTCTCTCCTATAGGTGCTATTGACAGTCCTGTAATAAAAGATCCTATAACAAAACAGCCTATTATACCGGGTTCATCTATTAAAGGAAAACTTAGAACTTTAATGGCTAAGCTAATATCTAATAATAATAAAGATTATAAGATAACAAAATGTGATGATGAT
The DNA here is from genome assembly GCF_944390595.1 of uncultured Brachyspira sp. Taxonomy (GTDB): domain Bacteria; phylum Spirochaetota; class Brachyspiria; order Brachyspirales; family Brachyspiraceae; genus Brachyspira. The sequence continues at coordinate 9,439 of NZ_CALXRN010000163.1, forward strand.
CCTGAAGAAATAAAAGTATTATTTGGTTCTTCGGAACATGAAAGCCGACTACAGTTTTATGACTTGTTTCTTAAAAATCCAGGCAAATTAGAACAAAAAAATTTGGATTTTATTTATACTGAATCTAAATTTGAGAACTCTATATATAGAATAACATTAGAGGCTAATCCAAGACAATTAGAAAGAATACCTGCAGGTGCTGTATTTAATTTTCAATTTATATATAATTTTTGTTATACTAATAATGAAAATGTTGATAATGATGTCATTAAGAAGGATTTTGAGTTTATATCAAATGCAATAAAAGCATTGCAATTAGATTATCTTGGAGGAAGTGGAAGCAGAGGATATGGAAAAGTATTATTCAATAAGTTTAAAGTTATAAATCCTGATTTAAAAAATTACAATATTGATAAAAAAGAATTTGAAAGTATTAATAGTGATAAAATGCGTTCTCTTATAGAAGAATCACTTAAAGATTCAGAATTATTTATAAAGCAATTAATAGAAGCTGAAAATAAAAAAACAAATAATTAATATGAAGTATAGATTATATAAATTACAATTTTTATCTCCTATTCATTTTGGAAGTGATACAGTAGGAACTAGTTTAGAAGAAGCAGACTTAATTTGTCATAGCGATACTTTCTTTTCTGCATTATGTTCTGAGTATATTAAATTAAATGGTTATAAAACTTTGGATGATATAGAGTTTAAAAAATTATTTGATAATAATGATTTACTCATATCTTCTTTGTTTCCATATAAAAATAATAGTTTTTATATTCCAAGACCTATGATTATATCTGAAAAAAACACATCAGATAATAATACAGATAATTCTGAAAAAGATAAAAAACATGATAGAAAAGCTATGAAAAAAATATCATATATACAAATCTCTCATATTCAAAACTATTTAAAAGGCGTTAAAAATAATGATAATAGTTTTTTGGACTTTTTGGAAAATATTAAAGAATTAGAAGACTATAATAATTTTGCTAAATATAGTTTGATTCAAAAAGTAGGATTAAGAAATAATGATGAAAAAAATGCATTATATGATGTTGGAGCTTATTATTTTAATGTAGGATGCGGACTTTATTTTATACTTGGATATAAAAGTGACAGCAATTTAAAATTATTTGAAAGTGTTTTAGAAAGTCTTAAATATTCAGGTATAGGCGGAAAAAGAACTTCAGGATATGGTTTATTTGAGTATAAAGTAGAAGAAGACATTAATATGTTTGAATTTGAAAACAAAAATGAAAGCAATTATAAGATGCTTCTTTCTTTATATTCTCCTTTTGATGATTCAAAAGAAGATAAGCTATGTGAATTAAGTAATATAGATTTCAATAAATCTTATTATTCTTTGATTAAAAGAAACGGTTTTATATATTCTCCTATACATGGAAAGAATTTAATAAAGAGAAAATCTTTATCTATGTTTAAAGAAGGTTCTTGTTTTTATGTTAAAGATGATATTAAAGGATATGTCTTAAATGTAAATAACAAAGATATACAAGGCAATGTTTACAGATATGGTAAGGCTTTATGTATTTATATTAATTTTTAATTGGATTTATATATGAATAATGGATTTAAAATTGCTGATAATAAAACTTATTTAATGAAATTAACTACTTTATCTCCTGTTTTTATAGGAAGCGGTGAGGAAGTTAAGAAGAATGGATATATCTTTGATAATAATAAAATATTTATGGTAGATGAAAATAAATTGATAGATTTTTTATATAGTAAAAAGTATGATATAAAGAAATTAACATCTGATTTTTTTTCAAAAGATTTTACAATTAAAGAATTTATAAGGAAATTTATTAAGAAAAAATTTAATGAGATAGATATTTATAAATATATAATAGATGGAGATATATCTAATAATATAAGTACTTTTATTAAATCATCAAATGGTAATCCTTTTTTTCCTGGAAGTAGTATAAAAGGAGCTATTAGAACAGCTATTATTGCCTGTGAAATTATGGATGATAGAGATAAAGTATATGATTTTATAAAAAAAGAAAAAATAGATATTTTTGGATCATCTTCTTCAAAAATAGAAAGCTTTATTATATCAGAGATGGCATCTAAATATAACTTCAAAGAAAATTCTGAAAATAATATATTTAATTTAATAAAAATTGAAGATTCAGGAGATATTTTAGAAAAAGAAAAAAAATTATTTGTTTCAAAAAGAATTGATTTTAGTACTTATGAGAGTAACTTCAATAAAATGCCTAAATCTATTGAATTTATAAAACCAAATGTTAAAACTTTTTTTACTATTACAGTAGACAAATCAATTAAATATTTTGATATTAATAATTTACTTCTTATTTTGTCTAAATATTTTAATTATCAGTTTGAATTTTATACAAAAGCATTTCCTGATATTAATGAATGCCTTAAAGTAAGCTATTTAGATTCTAATAATAATTATATATATTATAAAAAATTTTTATTACTTGATGGTTGTAAGCCTAATATTTTTTTAGGTGGAAACAATGGTTATTATTCTAAAAATATTTTTTATTCTATGTTACTTGAAGATTTTAATTATGATTATTATATGAATAAATTAAAGGAACATTTTGATAAAAATAGTAAACATAAACATAGAATGAAAGATACTGAAATTTCTCCAAGAACATTAAGACTTTGTAAATTGGATAAAGAGTATATTAAGGATGATAAAGAATATAAAACTTTAGATGATTATGAAGAATTATATATGAATATAGGAATATGTAATTTACAAATAGAAAGAGAATTATGCTAGCTAGTTTAATCATAAAAATGAAACCCAGAGATGATAATGCGGTAATAAAAAAAGATTACGGCAGTTTGTTTCATGGTTATATGTATTCGAAATTGGATACTAATTATGTTGAAAAACTTCACAGTTTAAGACTTAATCCTTACAGTCAGTATTCTTATTTTGATAAGAAAAATAATGTTTATATATGGAAAATATCTACTTTAAATGAAGAAGCTAAAGAAAAAATTATAGATAGAATGTTTGATGATAATGTAAACTCTTTTGCTTTGACATATCATAATTTAAAAATCGATATTATTTCCAAAGAAATTATCGATGTTCATAGTTATAAAGATATTGCCGACAGATATTTTTTATCTGATGATACAGTGAGAACTGCTGATATTAAATTTTTAACTCCTACTACTTATAAAGTTCATGGACATTATACTATTTTTCCTTATTTGAGTAATATGTTTATAAGTTTATATGATAAATGGAATTATTACAGTAAAGATATAACTTTAAAAGAAGATAAACTTATACACAATATAGTTAAAAATGTTGAGATGGTTAAATATAATTTAAAAAGTACTCATTTTTGTATGGAAGGTGTTAAGTTGGATTCTTTTATAGGCGATATTAAACTTCATTGTTTTGGGGATAATATGCTCGTAAATATTTATAATATGCTTCTTGATTTTGCTAATTACTCTGGAATAGGAGCAAAGACTTCTGTTTCTATGGGAGGAGTTTCGATATCTAGGAATTATTATAAAACTAATAAAAAGTAGTGAAGGTATATTTTATGTCAGAAAAAAATAATGATAGTCAGAAAAAATATGTTTTATTTACTCCTGTTGGCGGAAATGATCCTGTGGGTGATGAGTATTATAAAGATGATATGATTGAAGAAATAAAGAAAAAATTGAGTGAAGGTAAAATTAGTCAAGATAAATCAGATGAATTAATAAAATATATAGAATCAAAGAGAAGTAAAGAACCTATATTTATGGAAGGAGCTATACTTCATATTGTAAGACATTATAAACCGGAGTGTGTAGTCCTTCTTTTTACTAATTCTAAAGAAGAAGTAGATGAAAAATATGATATATTAAAAGATAATATACAAAAATTATCTAAAGATTGTGAAATTATAAAGATAGAAGATTTTGATAAAGACTATATACATGATTGGAAGCACACTATAGATGATTTTAATGGTAAATTAGAAAGTATACCTCAAAAATATAAAGAGCATAAGATATTAATTAACATAACTTCATCTACTCCTCAGATAAATTTTAAACTTTGCTTGGAGGCATTGAATAATGATAAATTAATTCCTGTGCAGGTGTTGGTATCTCTTGACGATTTACACACAGGAGAAAAAAATGTTAAAAGAGAAGTCTGTAAGATATATGAAGAGTATGAAGAAATTGTTATAAGATGTGTGGAGCCTGACATACATAGTATAAGAAAACCTAAGATAAAGTCTCAGCTACATTCATTAATATCTACAGGAGATGTTGATAAAAATGGTAAATATAATTATCATACGGCTTATAATTTATTAAAAAATGATAAGCATATAAAAAAAGCTCTAATGAATGAAATTGAGAAAGCAAGGGATAGAGTAAATTTAAATTATGAAAATGATATAAAAGAATATAAATTAAAAGAGATGAACAGATTTAGAGAATATTATTTTGTAATGAAAATAAAGCAAATAAAAAAAGATCTGTCTGATTTTATACTTAGAATTACTCCTTTTATTACAGAACTTTTTTATTATTTTTTATCTAATTTAAATATTGAAGATTTAAAAGATGTTTTTATTAAAACAAAAAGTGGTAGTTATTTAAATGTTTTTGAAATCAAAAATGATATATTAAGAAATGAAATATTTGATACTAAATTGAGAAATTACATTAAATCTAAAAAATTAGAAAATAAATATAAAGAGATTAAATCTTTATCTTTGGAGATTAAAAATGTTAATAATATAATAGATGATTTATATAAAAAAATAGAAGTATTATTTTTAAAATTAAAAAGTGATAATAATGGCTTTGAAGATTTATTTAAGACAATTAAAACAGTTTATGCTAATATAAAAAATCCTGTATTTAATAAATATAAAATAATTGGTATTATTAGTGATTTGCTACAATATAAAGATGAATGTGATGAAATTAAAGGTATATGTGATTTATATAAAAAATTAAAAAATAAATTAGAAATATTGGATATAGCTAATAAATATGTTTCTAAAAATGATTATGCTACTATACAATATTTATTAATTATATTTAAATATTATAATACCAACTATTTGAATATTTATAATTTATTTTGTGAATTTAGAGATATAGAATCAAAAATTAGAAATGATATAGCTCATAATCTTATTAGTATTACAGAAGATGATATTATTAATAAAGTTGATTTGATATCGTCTGAGATGATATTACATAAATGTGATGAGTTATTTAGATTAATATTTGTTAATGAACTTTCAAAAAATGATATTGGATATGATGGAAAATTAAAATTTGATTATAATTGTATAATTAATAAAGATATAGAAAAATTATCAAAAGAACCATTGGAGAAATATAATGAGCAGTAAATATATATTGTTTTCACCTGTAGGTTTTAATGATCTTGTAGGAAATA
>NZ_CALXRN010000164.1 GCF_944390595.1 uncultured Brachyspira sp.
AATCTTCAAATACAGCTGATGATGAATATACAACATTAGCAGAATATAAATCAAGAATGAAAGAAGGTCAGGAGTTTATATATTATGCTGCTGCTAAGGATAAATCTGCTATAGAAAAACTTCCTCACATGGAAGGTATGAAAGATAAAGGATATGAAGTTCTTTATTTCACTGATAGGGTAGATGAATTTATGGTTAGCATGATGAGAGAGTTTGATGGTACTAAACTTCATTCTATACTTCAGGCTGATAATAAAGATTCTGAAAATAAAGATGAAAATAAAGAATCTGCTAATAAAGATATACTTAATGCTATAAAAGAGGTATTAGGTGCTGACAAAGTTGCTGAGGTAAGAGAGACTAACAGACTTAAAGAAAGTGTTGTATGTTTATCAAATAAAGAGGATTCTATCAGCTTTAATATGGCTAAAGTTCTTGCTGAAACAGGTAACAATTTATTTGGAATGAAACCGGAAAGAGTATTGGAAATTAATACTTCTCATGAGGTTTTCAAAGCTATGGAAAAAGAGTATCAGGCTAATAAAGTATCTGAGCTTTTTAAAGAATACAGCGAACTTCTTTATGATGAGGCATGCATACTTGAAGGCCTTCCGCTTGAAGATCCTAAACTATTTGCAAGCAGAATGAGTAAGTTAATGCTTAAATAAAAATTAGATATTTATGAAAAGGAATTGCTTTTATAGTAATTCCTTTTTTTATGATTTTTAATTTATATACATTAATTTAATAAAAAGTGTTTTTATATTCTTATGTAGAAAATGTTTTGCTATATATAGAATTAGCAGCTTTTATATATATAAATTTGATTTTTTACTATTGACAATAATTTTATATATCGTATACTATATATCAGATTGTTTTTATTTTTTATCATATGTTTTCTTAAGTGCCTACCATATAAGCCCCATTTAATATGGTAGGTAATTTTTTTGCTATTATTTTTTCTCCAAAAGAAATTCTTTAGCTATGAATACGCTAAATACAACAAGTATAACAGCACTTATACCAGCACTTATATATGGTGTTATACCGAATAATAATGATATGATAGCAGTTGTAACTATAGCCAATATAATAGCTATTATTTCTACTATAACAAGAAATACTATTTTCTTTTTATTAACTGGTTTTTTTTCTTCTGGTTTTTTATATGGTATCGGTTTTCTCATAATCACATCCATTAATTAAGTTTTTATTTAATAATTTGTATCTATATCTAAAGAAGCTCTTGATATCCAAGTTTCTGTATTATCATTAACTTCTACTATTAAATATCCCTCTTCGGTTATATCTTTCACCAAAGCTTTTATTTCTTCTTTATCCTTTACAGCTTTTATAGTTTTTCCAATCATTTTGCTGTATGTTTTAAAATAATCCGTCAAACTTTTATTGCTTGTATATATTTCTTCAAGATAATAAATTAAGTCTTTATAAAAATTTTCTAATTGTACATTTTGTTTTATTTCCATGAATAATGAAGTAGCTTTATGTTTTATATCATTAGCAAAATCTTTTTCCTGATGATATAAATTAACACCTGTGCCTATTATGCAGGCATTTTTATCATTAACAGGAGTAATTTGAATAAGAGTTCCAGATATTTTTTTATTTCCAACCAAAACATCATTAGGCCATTTAACATGGGCATCTATATTATATTTCTCTCTTAAATATTTAGTTAAAGCAATACCAGGTAAAAAACTTAATGCTTCCTTTTTAAAAGGAGAATATACAAGTATGCTGAACCATAAACCTAAATTATTATCAGACTGCCATGTATTTCCATAACTTCCTTTTCCTGACGTTTGCTTTAATGCTATATAAACTGTTCCTTCTTCTAAGGTTATTTTATTATTTAAATCTTCTATCATTTTTTTATTTGTACTTTCCAATGATTCAAATAATAAAGTATTTTTTCCATATATTTTAGTCTTTAAATTATCTGTAAATATGTTAACTTCCATGAATCTATTATACAATTAAAAAAATTTTATATCAATATTATGATAACTTTATTTTTATAATAATCTATGTTGATTTTTTTATAATATGGGTAATAATTGTAAATAATTTTTATGATTTATAGGTTTATTATGGATATATATGAATTAAATAAAAGAGATGATGACTCTATAGATAAATTATATATTGTATGGGAAAAATCTGTCAGGGCTAGCCATTTATTTTTGACTGAGAATGATATTGTTAATATATCAAAATATGTAAAACAGGCATTAATAGTTATAAAACATTTAATAGTTGTAAGTATTAATAATGAATTTATAGGATTTATGGGAATAGATGATAGGAAATTAGAGATGTTATTTTTGGATCCTGATGCGGTAGGAAATGGAATTGGAAGGAAATTAATAGAATATGGAATATCAAACTATAATATTAATGAAGTATCTGTAAATGAGCAGAATATAAATGCTTATGGATTTTATGAGCATATGGGATTTAGGGTTTATAATAGAAGTGAATATGATGAGTTGGGAAATAATTTTCCTATTTTATATATGAAGCTATTATAATTAAGGAGTATATATGCTTGAACATAAATGCGATAAATGCGGAATAGAATTGGGTTATAAAGGTTTATGCTTTAAATGTAAGGCAGAAGAGGAGAGAAATAGAACTCTTGCTTTAACTGATGATGAAATAAAAGAGATGATCAATAAATATGTAAAAGATTTAAAAGAAAAAAATGTTGATAAAGAATTATTAAACGGTATTTACATTTATGATTTAATTGCATATAGAAATATAGATTTAAAAGATATAGCCAAAAAAGCATTAGAGAAAAAAATTTATTATCCTGAAGTATTTTATTATAAAGCCAGTGAAGAAATAAGAGATGAACTTATAAAAAGAATAAAAGCAA
>NZ_CALXRN010000165.1 GCF_944390595.1 uncultured Brachyspira sp.
GTTTTAATGAAGCATTTAATAGCTTATACAATAATAATGAAATGAAAAGAGCATGCCGCTGCAATATAGAAGAAAATGATAAAAATTATTCTATAGAAATGGACATGCCTGGAGTAAAAAAAGAAGATTTAGAAATATGTATAAAAGAAAATGTATTATCCATTTCTGCAAAACGCAAAAAAACAGTAAAAACAGAAAATGGAGAATCTAAAGAGGAAATCATATCAAGCTATGAACAAAGCTTTAATGTAAGTACAAAAGGTATTGATATAGAAAATATAGAAGCTAATTTAAATAATGGAGTTTTGACTATAACTCTTCCAAAAAAAGAAGAGATTAAATATGAGAAAAAAATTAATATAGCTTAATGAATTCAATTAGAGGTTTATGAGAATTTTTAAAATATGAAATAAGGAGATTTCAATATGTCAAAAAGAATATTTGTACCAACTTTACATTCAATTTTTTCAAATACTAATAGATATAACAATCCTGTACATTACAGAGATTATGAACATAGAATGCTTGATTACAGAATAGATGAAGATGAAAAAAGCTACTGCTTAGAAATTGATATGCCTGGAGTTAAGAAAGAAGATTTGGAAATAGGTATAAAAGAAAATATATTATCTATTTCTGCTAAAAGAAAAAAAATGGTGAAATCAGATGACGGGGAAACAAAAGAAGAAGTTATTTCAAGTTATGAGCAGAGCTTCAATATAAGCACCAAAGGTATTGATGTAGAGAATATAGAAGCTAATTTAAATAACGGAGTTTTGGTTATAAACCTTCCAAAAAAAGAAGAGTTTAAGTATGAGAAAAAAATTGAGATTAAAGGAGAATAAGAAGTAATAAAATAAGCATTTCAAATTCATAACAATATAATCCATAATAATAAAAGGCGTATGTTAAACATACGCCTTAATTTGTTTATTAAAAAATTAACTCCATTTACTCATATCCATCTGTTTAGTTAATTTAGCAACGACAGCAGTACCGCATAAATCTCCTGATATATTCAAAGCAGTTCTTCCCATATCAAGCAGAGCATCTATTCCTACTATCATACCATAAGCAGCAGCCACATTAGCATTAGAATTAATATCTAATCCTATGGAATTAAGAACCATTAAAAGCATAATAGAACCAGCTCCAGGAACGCCAGCCGTACCAATGGCAGCCAAAACTGATACTATAACAACTGTTAATTGAGAATCAAAATTCAAATGATTTCCGCTTGCATTAGCTATAAATATTGCACAAATACCTAAATATATAGCAGTACCATTCATATTTATAGTAGCACCTAAAGGCAAAGTAAAACTATAAATACCTTGATTAATTCCCATTTGCTCATCGGCAATTTTCATAGATATAGGCAATGTTCCGCCGGAAGAACGTGTAACAAAAGCTGTAAATAAAGGCTCAGAAATCTTTTTTAAGAATTTAATAGGATTTATTCCAAAAATAATATTTATTATACTGTAAACAATCACTAATTGAATGATAAAAGAAAAATAAATAGTGAATGTAACTTTAAATAATGATCCGAATGAACTAGGACCATTTTTAGCAAATACTGTAAATATCAATGCCAAAACACCTATAGGAGCATAGAACATTATCCATCCTACAATTTTGATTATAATATGAGTACATCCGACAAAAAATTTATATACTATCTCAGCATTTTCTTTTGTTTTTTCATTATGTCTGCAAAATGCCAATGATATCCCAAAGAAAATAGCAAAAAATATAGTAGGAAGAACATCTCCGTCGCCTTTTGCAAATGAAGCGAATGGGTTTGTAGGTATTGTGGATAGCAATGTATCTATAAAACTTGGTTTAGTAAACTCTTTAGTTGCAGCCATAGCAAAATCTAAATCCATTCCCAAACCAGGCTTAAATATATTTCCTGCTGCCAAACCAAATACAGATGATATTGCAGATGTTGTTATATAAAATATCAATATTATAATACCAACTATACCCAAATCTTTAGGGGATATGCTAGATACACCGCTTATCAAAGTAAATAGTATTACAGGCATTACTATCATTTTTAAAAGTCTTATAAATATAGTACCTATAGGATCAGCTATAGATATAAGTTTTGCAGTAGTCTCAGCAGAAGCATTTAATGAAACTATCATACCAAGAACAGCACCTATTATTAAACTGATAAGTATAAATATCAGCAATTTACTTTTAACATCTTTCAGCATACTCATAAAAAATCCTTGAACAATTATTTTGTGTATTTTAAATTATGTTAATAAATAATCAAAAATCAATACTACATGAGATTATTTTACGTTTTAAACTAAAAAAATATGATTTTTTTTGTTTGATAACAATAAACCAATCAAATAATAATAATTAAAATTTTATTCGTAAAAATAATGTAAATTATATATTTTATAAGTAATATTTTCTCATAAATATTAAAAAATAAATTATTCCTATAAAAACCGGTATCATGGGAGATATAGACATTGAAATATATATGCCTAAAAATCCAATACTATTTTCCAATATCTTTGATAAAATAACTTTAAAAAATAAAGAATCAATAAATGAATTAATAAATGATAAATATGATTTCTGTATTCCTATCAAAAAACTATCCAGTATATACATAACAGCATAAATAATTCCATTAAAAGAAGCACATACTCTCAAATAAAATATTATATCATTTACTGTCTTTTCATCTCCGTTATAAAATACAGATATAATATTTCTTACAAATAAATGTATAAATATAATCACAGTTATTGTAGTTATTACATTAAAAAATACAGCAAATATAACAATATTTTTTATTTCTTTATAATTCTTCTCACCCATGTTTTTTGAAACAATTATACTCAAAGCCTCTCCTATAGACCAAGAAATCATACCTATGAAAGTATTGATTTTTAATCCCATTGTGAAGCCTGCTATTACATCATATTTATTCATCATTATGTTAACTATAAAGTATGATATATTTATTATAAGCATTTGAAATATGCATGGAAAAGATACAAATATTAATTCTTTTATCATATCTATATTAATATTAAAACTTATATATTTTCTTACAAAATATAATGATAACAAAAAACTTATAGCCTGTGATATTATAGTAGCCAAAGCAGCTCCTTTTACAGACATATCTAATATCACTACAAATAAAAAGTCTAATATAATATTAACTAAAGCTGCAGTAATAATAAAATATAATGCAGTTTTTTCCTTTCCTATTGATTTTATTACAGATGATAAAGCTCCGTATAAAAACATAAATAACATACCTATAAAAATTATTTTAATATAGTCATAAGCATAATTAAATGATTCTTTAGGTATATTCATAAAAATTAATATATCTTTAGAAAATATTATACCTATTATTGAAATTATAATAGAAAATAAAATGCTTAAGAATATTAAATTGCCAATACTTTGTTTATATTTTATTACATTTTTAGAGCCTCTGTATTTTGATATCATAACAGAACCTCCTATAGATAATCCCAAAGATATAGAATTTACTATAAACATAATTGAGGCACAGTTTCCCAATGCCGTAATTCCTTCTTCTCCTACTGTATGTGAAATGAATATTATATCTATAATGCTGTATAAATATTGAAGCGTATTAGAAATAAATAATATAATTGAAAATTTAATTAAATACATGAAACTTTCCTTGAATTAAAACAAAAGACAAATGCATACAAAAAATTCATAAACTGCAAAGAACTGCAGTATATTTATTTTTCAATATGCCCCAAACAATAAATTTATAAAATATTGCCGGAGCTTAATTCAATAACAAGTTTCATACATATTATGATATTATAATTAACATAATTTTCAAGTATTGATATTATTATAATTTTATTTTATTATAAACATATAATGTATAATCTTAAAAAAATTAATATATAAATACACTACACTACACTACACTACACTATAATAGTATATATTATTGACATAATAATAACTTGATTTTATAATATAAAAAATTATTTATGAAATACTAAAATGTTATGCATTAAAATACAATCTATAAAAATAGTATCAATAATAACTCTCTTATTATCCTTACTATCATCAAATTTATTTGCAGAAATAGATTTTAATTTTATTGTGCCGTTTGGATATAATTACACTTTCTCTGATGTAAAAATGACGGGAAGCTATATTTCCTTAGTATCTTTAAAAAACATAGATTATTATGAAGTTGGTGTGCAGTCTCAAATAGGATATAATTTTAATACAAAAAACAGTGTTTTTAAAAGCATAAGCATAATGGCTGAAATAGGTTATCAATTATCCCCAATGTCAATATCTTATAATAATTCTTACAGCGAAGTTACAAACAATATATTATTTCACACTTTAAATATAGGGCTAATTCAGAAATTTTATGTTTTAGACAGATTATCATTCGGCATAGGAGGAGGAATAAGAATACCTTTCTCTGCCGATGTTAATGTAAAAGGAGATGATGTAAGATATCCTCCTATTCCTGTTAATGATGGAAAGTACAATTATAATTATATAAAATCATTATTCGACAGCAGAGTTATACCTTATATAAAATTAACTATGTACGGATATTATTTCTTTAATGATTTTGTTTCTTTGATTGTAGGTCTTTACATCACATACAGTATGGATATGAACTTTAATACAGATAAATTGAATTCTTATCTCACCACAGCATATTATCATAGCTATTCATATTCATCTATAGGAGCAGGTATTAATATAGGTATATCAATTGGAAGAAAAGGAAGCAATGAAATAAAAAAGAATTGAATGATTAACTTAAAGGTTATTATTTTATGAGAAAGTATTTAAAATACATTATACTTATTTTTATTCTTTATAATAATGTTTTTGCCGGTATAGATTTTTCTTTATTTGTACCTATTGATGGTAATATATCTATTTTAAATAAAAGTATAAATACTCAAGATCATTTAAGAAATGTATATGAATATGGATATTGGAGTGCTGGGGTTCTTTCAGAAATAGGATATAATTTTAAATTCGATAATAAATATATTAACAGCTTGAGTATAGTAGGTACTATCGGATATATGGCTTCAACACTTCCTATTGAAGTTAGTAAAGAACTAATCGGAAGATTTTATGAAGTTACATTATTACACACCTTAAATACAGGGGCTTCAGTAAAAATAATCAATAATGTAACTAATCATAATCTTTCTTATTCTATAGGTTTAGGAGGAGGAATAAAAACTCCTTTCAGAGGTAATGTTATAAGCCAATTAGCAGCGGCAGATGAATCGGTTTTAACAGGAAAAGAAGAATATAATTTCAGCGATATAAAAAAAGTATTTAAAAGTGTTGTTATACCATATATAAAACTTGATGTTAATTTGTATTATCATCTGACTAGAAATGTATCATTTTTGGCCGGACTCTATTTTAATTATAATTTTGCTTTTAAATACAATACTGATTATATAAATAATTTTGCAGGCATGAAAGTATTTGATAAATTAGAAGTTTCCAGCTTTTCTATGGGAATATCTTTGGGTTTTGCTATAAGGGATAATGGTTATTAATTATGAAAATTATAAAAAATATTATTATTATACTAATTATAAACTGCTTAAGCATATTTGCTTCTAATATAGACTTTATAGATTTCAATTTGTCTATTCCTATAGGAGGAAGCTATAATTTTTTAAACGGCTCTATCAATGAAAATAAGGTTGCTGCAAATCCTTCGCTTTTAATACCAATACCGTCATTAAAATCAGGCATTTCATTTGAAATAGGAGTTCTAGCACAGCTTGGATATAATTTCAAATTAGAAAACAGCATATTAAAAAGCACAAGCACTATGATTGATTTCGGATATTATATGTATCCTATGGCTGTTAATTATAATCAAAATATACTTGGAAATGAAGATGTAAAATCTACAATAATATTTCACACTATTAATATAGGTGCTATTCAGAAACTTTATTTAGGCAATAATTTTGCCGTAGGATTAGGCGGAGGAATAAAAATACCAATGTCATTTACATTTGATAATATAGATTCAAAAGTGAATAATCCTCTCCCGCATGATAATAAAGGAAACCGAGATTATATAAAAGCTCTTTATGACAGTAAAGTAATACCTTATGTTAAACTTACATTGGAAAGCTTTTTCTTTGTACATGATATTATAGCATTAAATATAGGAATGTATATTTCATACAGTATAGGAATGAATTACAATGTATATAAATTAAATGATGAACTTTCAAAGGCTAATAATGTTCAATACACAGAATATTATAATAAACTTAATTCTTCATCTTTGGGAGTCGGATTTATATTAGGAACTTCTTTCGGAAGAGTTAATCCTAAACTGCAGAATTAATAACAATAAAAAAATGGAAAATAAAAAATGAAAAGAATTATTATTTATATTTTATTATTTGTATTATCTGTTTTTAACAGCAGCAAAGTTTTTGCAGGCATAGAAATTGATGCTTATATTCCATTCGGCGTGAGTTTAACTTATATTAACAGTACAGTAAAAAATAAAGATTATGTAGAAAATTCATTTAAAAAATTCTATGACAGATCTGCAGCAGAAACAGGTATTTTAGTCAGAGGCGGTTATAATTTTGATTTAGGAAATAATCTTATAATAGATAGTATAAGTTTAATGCTTGATATAGGCTATTATATGGCTCCCGTATCAATATCTTATGTAAACTCAATTACAGGAACAACATCTGAAACAACTCTGCTTCATACATTAAATACAGGACTTTCATTAAAATTATATTTTTACTCATCATTAATAAATCTTTACTACTCTATCACATTAGGAGGAGGAGTAAAAACTCCTTTCGGAGGAAATGTTTTAAACAACAGTGCTTTTACAGATGAATCTATACTATACGGCAAAGATGAGTACAATTATAGAGATATAAGAAATTTATTCAAAACTCCGGTTATAGGTTATTTAAAATATAGTATAGACTTCTATTATATGCTTACGGAAAAAGTATCTATTATGTACGGACTTTATGCTTCCTATGATTTTGGTATGAACTATAATACAGAATATCTTAACAGCAGTAAGTATTTAAAAGATTATGCCAATGCCAGCTTATCTCAGGCTCCTATATTCGGATCTCTAAGCTATAATAATATAAGTGCCGGTATTATATTCGGGCTTTCTTTTGGAAAAACTCATGCTAAAGTTAAATATGGTTATTAATTTATTATAATGTAAATATAATTGTAAGGATTTTATTATGATTAGAAATATATCATTAATAACTTTTTTAATGTTATTTATGATTTCTTGCAGTAATGTAAAAATATTAGATCCTAATGAAAGAGATGTTGAAGTTCAGTATGTAGAAAATGGATATATTTCCCAAAATGCAACTCCTACAATACAATTTAAATTAAAAGATTTTGCCGATGATTTTACAAATATATGGTGTTTAGAATTGGGTAGTAGTACATCATACGATTTATATATAAAAAATGATCTATTTAGTATAAATTTTAACAGAAATGATTATAAAAATATAGACTATATACTTTATGCTTCTTATAGAGGTATTTGGTTAACAGGTAATTTTAGAGTTACTAATGTAAGTATAAACGGCAGTCAATTAACATTAACTTTTGAAAAACAAGTTAATGGCAGTAATACTGTAATAATAGATTTGGGTACAGATTTAGATACAATAATGAACAGCATTAAAACTTACAGCTATTTATCAGATAAAGAAAATTATCATTATAAAATTGTTATCCTTACAATACTTATATATTCTTCGCTTCAGGCAAATGGTATAATACCAGTTTATTAATTTTAATAAAGATGCATAAGAATTTTTTAAATAAATAATTAAGGAGGATTAAATAAAAATTGCAAGCCTCGAATAGCAGAGGATTATAAGCGGACAATTTTTATTAGCAACAACCATAAAATTGTGAGCCTATAGCAAATTATTTGCTATAGACTTATAAGCGAACAATTTTTATTAGCAACAATATGAAAGCAGTAATTATTTTTTTAATTGTAAATATAACTTTATTTGCTCAATTTGAAGTAAATGCATTTATTCCTTTTGGAATTAATGGGAGTTTCTCATCTATAACATTAAGCAGCCCTAATCATACTTATGAAAGTATAAAAGGAAATTTAGGCGGAGAGTTCGGAGTTATTGCACAGCTTGGATACAATATGAAATTAAATAAAGATATCCCTATCAACTCTATAAGCTTTCTTTTTGAAACAGGATATTATTTAAATGCCAATACTATAACTTATGAATATCCTTATGCTAGTTCATATGATTATTTTAAAGTTACAGAAACTTTAACATTTCATAATATTTTAATAGGCTTTAATCCAAAAATAAATTTTCAAAATTTTTCATTAGGTTTAGGTGTAGGAATGAAAATACCGCTGTATGCATATGTTAATTATGCATATGTTAATAATGAACAAAAAGACGGATTTTTTGAAGGCTCTTTAATGTATCAGGATGAAAAGAATTGGAATTATAATATTATAAAAAAATTGTATAAAGTGCCAATATTTCCATATATAAAAATAAACTTTGACGGACTTTCTTATATAACTGAAAAATTAGCATTTTTATACGGCGGATATATAGCTTATGATTTTTCAATGCCTTATAATATCGATAATATAAAAATATTAGATAAAACTTTAATAAAGAGCTATCAATTATCTTCTTTATCATTTGTGTTTTATATAGGTATTTCCTTTGGAAGGAATAATGATTAAAGTATAATAATTAAATTAAAGCCATAATAAAAATACAATGCTTTACATTAAAAAATTTATAAATAATACATTTTTCATGTTGACTTTATTTTTTTGTGATATAATATCTCTTCTCATGCACTTATTTATGTAAAAAAGAAAATTCAGACTATATTAAAATTCATTACTGAGGAAAATTATGGAAAAAGATAATATGCTTGAATTAACAGTAGGCAATGTAAGCAAAGGCCTTATAAAATTAGTTATACCAATGATATTAGGAAATTTATTAAACATAGCATACAATATAGTTGATACAATTTGGATAGGACAAATGATAGGCCCTAAAGGACTAGGAGCTATTGCTGTAAGTTTCCCTATTATATTAATATTAATGGCTATTGCATCCGGAATAACTGTTGCAAGCAATATTTTAATAGGACAATTTTTCGGTGCTAAAGATTATGATGCTGTGCTTCATGCTTCAAAAGTTTCTACTACTATAAGTTTAATAACCGCTTTAACTTTGGCAGCACTTGGATATATATTTGCACCTCCTATAATGAAATTTTTAAATACAGCAGACAGCATAATGGAATATTCTGTAAGCTATTTTAGAATCAGCATGATAGGTTTTCCTTTTATGTTTTACTATTTTTTGGTATCTGCATTGCTTAGAGGTATAGGAGACACTGTAAGACCTTTAATATTCTTGGCAATAGCCTCTGTATTGAACTTAATATTAGATCCTTTAATGATAAAAGGAATAGGACCATTTCCTGCTATGGGACTTGACGGAGCTGCTTATGCCACTGCTTTTTCACAGTTTGTATCTGTTTTGGTCAGCATGATATATTTAAAAATGAAAAACAGTATTGTTAAAGCTAATCCTTTTAATATAACTTTCGATTTTAATATAACCAAATTAATGCTTAAAATAGGAATGCCTTTTGCCGCTATGCAGTTAATAGTATCTATAAGCTGGATGTTTTTAAATAGACTTATAAATACTTATGGAGAATCAGCTTCTGCTTCTGTTGCTGTATCTATGAGAGTAGACTCTTTGTCATTTCTTCCTCTTTTAGCATTATCAGCAGGCATTGCCACTATGGTAGCTCAGAATATAGGAGCTAACAAAATGGAGAGAGTTAAAGAAATATATAAAGTAGGAACTATTCTTTCTATAGGAATATCCGGATTTATGGCAATTTTTTCTGTATTATTCCCGGAACTCATAGTAAGAATGTTTACTGATGATATGAGTGTTTTAAAATATACAAGAAGTTATATTTATGTTGTAATGCCTTCTATAATAATGCTTTCAGTGATGTTTGCAACTAATGGAGTAATAAACGGTGCCGGCAAAACTTTTATGCTTATGATATTTGCATTTATGGCACATGTTTTGATAAGAGTTCCTCTTGCATATATAATATCGCCTAAAATGGAGCTTTGGGGAATATGGACTGCTATGGCAATAAGCAATCTATTCAGCATGAGCTTTAGCCTTATGTATTATTTCTCTAACAGATGGAAGAAAGGTGCTAATATAGCTTCTCATTCAAACGCTTAAATGTATTAATTTAATAAATTAATTTATTAAACGATTGATTTTTTTGTTAAAAGTATTATAATTAAAAATTGTGTAATTTGTTTACATAATAATTTTTTATTATAACGGGGTGTTATATGGAGTTAAAAGATTATATAAGAAATATACAAGATTATCCAAAAGCAGGCATATTATTTAGAGATATTACAACATTGCTTCAAAATAAAGATGCTTTCAAATTGGCAATAGACAAAATGGCAGAACAAGTTTCAAATGAAAAGATAGATTTTATAGTAGGAGCAGAAAGCAGAGGTTTTTTGATAGGTTCTGCTCTAGCTTATAAAATGAACTGCGGTTTTATACCTGTCAGAAAAAAAGGAAAACTCCCTTATAAAACTATTTCAGAAGAATATGCTTTAGAATATGGTACTGATACTCTATTTATGCATGAAGATGCTATTAAAAAAGGAGACAGAGTTCTAATAGTTGATGATTTAATAGCTACCGGAGGCACTGCTTTAGCAATGATAAAAATGGTAGAAAAATTAGGCGGAATTGTAGTTGGATCATCTTTTTTAATAGAGCTTAAAGAATTAAATGGAAGAAAAGAAATATCAAAATATCCTATTAATGTTTTGATACAATATTGATATTATTTCTTATTGACTTTTAATTATTTTTATTATAGAATTATCGAAAAAATTATAAAGCAAAATTTATTTAAATAAATACATTTTTAAGGAGAGACTTATATGGCATCTATTAAACCATTAGCAGAAAGAGTGCTTTTAAAGGTATTGGGACAGGAAGAAAAAACTTCAAGCGGAATATTCATTCCAGATACATCTAAAGAAAAAACTCAAAAAGCAGAAGTTGTTGAAATAGGCGACAGCGAAAATATAAAAGTAAAAAAAGGCGATATCGTTATATATGATAAATATGCTGGAATACAAATAAAAGAAGGCGATACTGAATATTTAATAGTAAAAAATGAAGAAATAGTTGCTCTTATAAAATAATAAATAGCTATAACTGATATAAAAAGAACACTAAGCTTCAAAAAAGCAGTGTTCTTTTTTTACTTATTGATAATTATAATAGTTATATTTATTGTTAATAAAACTTTTTCGTATCATAAAGAATTAATAAATTAAATAATATATTTTAATATATTATTTAATTTTATTAATTTGTTTCATAAAATAACATTGTCTTTAAATTTTGTCAGGAGTTTTTTTATAAATGCTGAAATATTTTATAATATTTATTGCACTATTGAATGTTATATATGCACAAGAATCTACAAATCAAACTAAAACATCAGAATATACTTTTACATACGAAAAAGAAAATAATTTTAATATATCTGATACTAATGCTTTGAATGAAGTTTCGATAATGATAGAAAGAAGAGGACTTCCTCTTGTTAATAGATTGGTAAGGTTTACATCATTAAAGCCTGATGTATTTACATTTGAAAATGCAGTAGAAAATGAAATCTCATTAAAAGAGATGGATGAAGAAGAAGAAAATACTAATGAAGTAAATATGTATACAAATGTTTATATAGTTCCTACAGATGAAAACGGCGTTGCAAAGGCTAAATTACATTTAAATGGCACCGGTGAAGGTGTTGTTCTTATGCATATACTTTATGTAGGCTCAACAGGCAATACAAATATATCTTATGAAGAATTTGCTCATGTAAATATTTATGATGATAACGACAGCTTTTCATATAAAATATTAAACGGAGATGGAAAAAGTATAAATGTTAAAGGTTCAATGATAATGACATTAACATTATTTCCAGCTCTATTTTTAGTTGCAATAGCATTGATATTAATAAGCTACTTCAAGCATATTTATGATGAATACAGAACTGCTAAATCTAAAATAATAATGTATACTTTCTTCGGATTTAGTGCTATAAAAAAGAATTTTAAATTGATGATGATAATTATACTGATAGAATTGATTATAGTTGCAAGTTTTATGTTTTTAGACAGTTATATTTTCTCAGTATTATTAATAGCTTTCTTTATATCTGGATTTATAGTAAAGAGAGAAAAAATATACTCTATAGCATTTTTTATACTCAGCTGTATTTCAATGATATATCTTTATCTTCAAACATTTATGAATTATTTAGGACTTGAATGCCTATTTAATTCCAGCATAATGGGAAATCCTGTATTTATATTCCTGTTATTCATAATATTAACAGCATTAGCAGGCGGAATATATATACCATTATCCATATTAGTTTTATATAAAACTATATTTAATATAAGCGACTTATCTTTAATTATGGCATTGATTGGAATATTTATAGCATCTGTTCTTTACATAGTTAAAGTAAAAAAAGATATACCATTTTTATATTCTTTGAATCTGTTAAAAATAAAAGATTAATATATTATGATTTTTGATTTAATTAGAGATTTAGAGCTTATTTTATCAGATATTACTTTTACCGGTATAAATAATATTGATTATAATGTAATAGATAAAATTAGCTCTATATCAAAACAATTTGAAAAAATAGGTATGAATCATTTAAAAGATTTGCTAATTGATTTAATCGATTCAATAAAAACATATAAAACAAATGAAAATAAAAAAGAAAATATCAAATTAGTAGTAAGCAATATTTCTAAAATAGAGTTTTATATAAGAAATACTTTGTCTTATGAATAAATTATTTTTTAATATATCTTTCCATTTCTCTGTCTAAAGTTTTTCTCTTTAGAGTTTCTCTCTTATCATGTAATTTTTTACCCTTTGCAAGTGCAAGCTCCGCTTTAACTTTGCCTCTTGAGAAATAAAGTTTTATAGGTATAAGAGTAAGTCCCTGCTCTTTAATTTTTCCATATAAACGTTTCAATTCTCTTTTTTTCATTAAAAGTTTTCTTTCACGCAAAGGCTCATGATTATTTCTATTGCCGAAATGATAAGGCGATATATGCATATTAACTATAAAAAGCTCGCCTTTTTTAAAAGAAGCATAAGAATCTGCCATATTGACGCTGCGTTCTCTTAGCGACTTAACTTCGGTGCCAAGAAGAACAATACCAGCCTCAAATTTTTCTATAAGTTCATAATTAAAAAGGGCTTTCTTATTCTTAGTTATTTCTCCGGAGGAAATAGTATTGCTGGATTTTTTATCCTTTTTACTCATAATCTTTTACCATTTCATAAAGTATATAGATTATACTAAAGAATTTATATTTTGTCAAAATATTTTATAAATTATAAAAAAATAAGAGTTAGAATAAAAAATTCCAACTTTTATCATTATTTAACTAAATTATTTATTAGTTAATGTACTAAGCATATTATTCATGTCGGATATTTCTTTTTCCTGAGCGGCTATTATTCTATTAGCTATTTCTTTTATTTTATCATCTTTTGTACACTCTAATATTTTCTTTGATACATCAATAGCTCCCTGATGATGAGGTATCATACCTTTTAAGAAATCAATATCATTATCAGCAGTAACTTCTATTGCAGACATATCAGCCATCATTTTATTCATAATAGCTTCCATATCATTTCCTATAGCAACAGTGTCAATCTCAGCATAGCTTATATTTTTACCTTCCAATTCTTTAACTAAACCAGTAAACTCAGCAACTTCTTTTTCCTGTTCTGATATTATATTATTTGCTAATTCAGTTAATGTTTGATTAGTTGTTGTCTCCAATAATTTTTTAGAAGATAAAATAGCTCCCTGATGATGAGGTATCATATTAGCTAAAAAATCAACATCAATATTTGCTGTTTTTTGAAAAGGCTGTTCCATCATAGGAGCATGCATTAAATTAATTATTTCTGAACCTACAGTATTATGTGCAGAATGTGCTGAATGATCCATAGCAGCTTGATTAGTATCAGCAGCAGCACTGTCTCCTGAAGTTTTCTGTCCGCATGACATAATTAAAATAGAAGATAACATCATAAATATAAAAATTATTTTTTTCATTTTTTCCATCCTTTAAAGTTAGTGCTATCTAAAACTATTTATTTAATTAATTGTAAAATAAAAAATCATATTTATTTTAAAATTGACTTTATATGCATATATATTATAATCTTACGCAAAAATATTTACGGAAGGTTTAATCATTATGAAAAAGTTATTCTCTATAACTATTATATCTTTTTTTATTTTTCTAATTTCATGCTCTCAAAAATTTGATAATACAGATACTGCTGTTTCTAAAGGTACTGTAACAAATATATCTATTGAAGAAGCTCAAAAACTTTTGGGAAATACAAACTATACTTTTATAGATGTAAGACAGGAATCAGAATATATAGGCTGGAAAATAAATTCATCCGAAGGCGGACATATAGAAGGAGCTTATGATTTCACAGCAGACTGGTTTGATATGCTGGCATCAGATAAAGAAGTTTTAACAGAATTAGGAAGAAAAAAATTATATCCTCCTATGAATTTAATTATTTATGATACAAAAGAAGCTGATACTAATACTGCTCAAAAATTCGCTAATTTAGGATTTAATGTAATGACTCTTGACGGCGGAATAGATGCTTGGCTAGAAAAAACAAAAAGACCATTAGAAAAAATGCCTAATTATGAAATATTAGTTTATCCTAAATGGGTATATGATTTAACACAAGGAAATAACCCTGATGTACCTAAAAATAAGAAATTTGTTATAGTAGAACTAAGTTACGGAGATATGGAAGCAGATTACGAAAAAGGTCATATACCTGGTGCTGTTCATGTTGATAGTAAAGTTATAGATGTATCAGGGCCTCAAAATTTAGAAGAATATGAATTTCTTACTTTAGAAGAAAAGGCTAAATTCTTCAGAAGACCGGATGATGCCAGCATAGAAAAAACTTTATTGAGTCTTGGCATAGATAAAGACACTTTGGTTATAGTATACGGACCTAAACCTTATGCTAATACAAGATATGCTCTTATTATGAAATATGCAGGCGTTGAAGATGTAAGAGTATTAAATGGAGGAATTAAAAGATATAAAACAGATAATCTTCCTTTAGAATCCGGAAAGGTAACACCTACTCCGGCAGCAAGTTTCGGAGTAAAAGTACCTGCAAATCCTCATTGGATAATAGACTTGGAAGAAGAAAAACATCTTATTAATGATACAAATGCAGTTATAGCATCTGTAAGAAGCTGGCCTGAATATTTAGGAGAGGTAAGCGGATATACATTTATAGGCGAAGCTAATGATATACCTAATTCAAGATTTGCTTATGCAGGTTCCAATCCTTATAATTTACTAGATTATAGAAATCCAGATGAAACTATGTTTAACTATCAAATAATAGAAGACAGATGGATATTATGGGGAATAACACCTGATAAAAGAATATCATTCCATTGCGGAACCGGATGGAGAGCAAGCGAGACTTTATTCTATGCTTTGGCTTTAGGATGGACTAATGTAACATTATATGACGGCGGATGGTATGAATGGCATTTATATGAGGATCTTCCTAGAAAAGAAAAAGGTGTTCCTAAAGATGCACCTGAAACTCCTGTATTTCATTATACTTGGTAAAAATATTAAATGAAAAAAATAATATTTGTTTTATTATCTATATTATTTTTAGTTTTAGCCCAGTTGGCAAAAATTTATATACCAAATGCCGGATTTTTATATAGCAATATTGTATATATATTTTTGCTGACTATAGGTTTAGGATTATGGCAAAGTATATTATTTAGCTTTATTTATTTTGCTTTAATGCAGTATTTAACATTAAAAGCTGGAGGAAATATAAACATTTCATCTTTTTTAGTAGCTTCATTTCAATCTTTAATAATATATTTATACTGCAGAAAAACATTTAATATAAAAAAGGCTGTAATTACTCCAATAATATTATCAATATTCGCATCTCTATTTGGAATAATTTTAAATGCAGTTTTGACTAATAATATGTCTGACATACCAACAAAGTATATAAATTATATGATATATTCTTTTAAAAACGGAACTCTATTTTATAAATATTTCTTATCAAGTTTTATTTGCTATATATTATATAAATTAATATATTTATTTGATAAAAATAAATAATCAATAAATAAAAGTAGGGCATTATATAAAAACATATTATAATGCCCTATAAACATTTATACAGTCGATTTTTATTATTAGGAAAATTTCTTAATTAAATATTACCAAATCATTAATGTAGAACCCCAAGTAAATCCGCCTCCGAAGCCTGTAAGAAGAACTAAATCTCCGTCATTAATTTTATTATTTTCTAAAGCATCAGTTAATGCTAAGCCTATACTTGCAGAAGAACAGTTGCCGAATTTATTTAATACTACGCTTACTTTATCCATAGGAAGACCTATTCTCTTAGCAACAGCCTGCATTATTCTTAAATTAGCCTGGTGCGGAACGAAGAAACTTACATCCGATAATTGTTTTCCTGATGTTTCTAAAACTTTATCTATACTGTTTGAAAACTCTGTTACAGCTCTTTTAAATGTTTCAGAACCATCCATATATATTTTAAACTCAGGAGCCTCTAAATCATCAGCTCTTATAGGACATACACTTCCGCCGTTAAGAACTATACTCATATCAGGTTCGCTTTGCATATGCATTCCTATAATTCCTTTACCGTCATCTCTAGTAGTTATTAATGAAGCAGTGGCAGCATCTCCGAAAAGAATAGCAGTTCCTCTGTCTTTCCAATTAATATCTTTTGTTAATTTTTCGCAAGACACTATAAGAACATTTTTGCATTGACCGCTTTCTATCAATGCAGTAGCAGTATTTAATGAATATATATATCCTGAACAAGCAGCTGATAGATCCAAAGCAAAGCAATGCTTCAATCCTAAAGCATTTTGTATTTGTCCTGCCATTGAAGGAAATATATAATCCTTTGTTACAGTAGGAACTAAAATAGCATCAACCTCATTCAAATCAACACCTTTTTTTTCTAATTTCCTAACTGCATTAAGACCCATTTCAAATATTGTCTCATCCTCTCTAGCCATATGTCTAGTTTCTATTCCAGTACGTGTTATTATCCATTCATTATTAGTATCCAATATGCTCTCAAAGTATTTATTATCTAATATCTTTTCAGGAACGTAATATGCTATATTTTTTATATATGCTCTTTTCATAGTGCTCTCCATAATTTATACTTACTAGGATTTTTCATTATAATAGTGTAGTGTAAAAAATTAAAAAATCTATAGCTAATAATAACTATTTTTTTAAATTTTATACTAGTATATATAACTATATTTGCTTTTTATTGTTTTTTACATATTAAATTATATAAAAATGATAAATAAACTAATTGCATATTAAGGAATATCAATTATAATTGAATATAATAAATTAAAGTGAGAAGTTATGAAGTTATTTGTTAGCGATTATGATATGACTATATACATACATGAAAAAATAGACAACAGTGTATTTGATGCCGTAAAAAAATGGAGAGAGGCAGGAAATATATTTGCTATTGCCACTGGAAGAAATAAATTTTCTATATTTGAACATATTGACAGGCATGGATTGGAATTTGATTATTTGATAGCTAATAATGGAGCTTTAGTTTTTAATGAAAAAAGAGAGATGATATTTAAAGATACTATTGATGATGATATTTCTTATGAGGTTATAAAGTTTCTGCATGATGATTTTGAAGGTACTGTAGAAATTGCAAATGATGAATATATTATATCTGTAATATCAAAAGACGGTAAAGATATACTTCCTTTCAGAGTTGATAAAAAAATAAATATTAATGAAATATATAATATAAAAAATATTATACAGATAAATAAAATGACTGCTGATTCTAAAGCAACAGAAGAAGTAGCAAATGCTGTAAATAATAAATTTGATACAGTTATAGCATATCCAAATATTAGAACAGTTGATATAGTAAAAAACAATGTGAATAAAGCTAATGGTATTAAATTCTTAGAAAACATTATTAAAAAAAATAATAATATAGATAAGATTCTAGTAACCGGAGATTCAAATAATGATATAGAAATGATTAAACAATATAACGGCTATGTTCAGATAAATGCAAAAGAAAATGTTAAATCTATAACAAATAAATATTTTAATATTATATCTGATATTATTTATAAAGAACTATAAAATACAGTATTGATTTAGGGTATTATACAAAATATAAAAATGGAGGTACTATATGTGAGGAATTGCATGCATAATCGGTCTGATTATAGCTGGAATAGTTAGCTTAATTGATAGATTTAAAGGAAAAAAAGAATAGCCCCGCATTATTAAAATGTAATAATACAGGGCATTTTATTTAAATAATAAATTAATTATGCTGCTTGATAAACTAATTTTCCGTCTATATAAGTTTTTAATACTTTAGTTTTAGTAATATCTGTAGGAGCTATTTCAAGAATATTTTGATCTAATATTATAAAATCTGCTTTCTTTCCTACTTTTATAGAACCTAAAGTATCTTCAGCAAAGTTCTGATAAGCACCATTTATTGTAGCAGAGTCCATCATCTGCTCAACACTTACTATTTGATCAGCACCAAGCAATGAATCAAGCTCGCCTTCTAAATTCATTCTAGTAGCACCAATCTGTATACCGTCTAAAGGTCTAGGAGGAACTGTTACAGGATAATCGCTTGCAAGTGATACAACACAGCCTGCATCAAATAAATCCTTCATAGGATATTCATGCTCTGCTCTCTCTCCTAAATAAGGAAGCTCTAATTCATAGTAGTATCCGTCTTCTTTAAAGAACCAATAAGGATTAGCAACTGCAACTATATTTAATTCTCCCATTCTTTTTATATCATCTTTATTAACTACTTGTAAATGTGTTATAGCATGTCTTTTATTAGTAGCACCAGTTGTTTTTTGAACATGCTCAAGAGCATTAATAGATAATCTTGCTGCTGCATCTCCTATAGAATGTATATGTATTTGAAGTCCTAACTCTTCAGCTTTCAAACATATTTCATTCATAGCATCCTGCTCCCAAAGTCCTACACTTCTAAATCCAGGATCAGAAGTATAATCTTCAAGCATGTATGCTGTTTTTCCTTCTACTACACCGTCTGCAAATAATTTTACAGTTGTAAGTTTAAATTTATTTCCATTAGCTTGTTTTTTCAAATCAGCTATTACATTTAAATTTGATATAGGATCATTCTCTGCAAGAACTTGGAATCCTGAAAAATAAGTTAATTTTAAATCGCCGCTTTTATCAAGTTCATTTAAAGCAGAAAATAAATTTTTTCCGTCTGTATTCATATTTAACAAAGGATTGAATATAGATGTAACTCCATAAGATAGAGCTTCATCCTGATATGCTAATATACCGTTTTTATATTCTTCAACAGAATAATCCGGTAATTTAGTTAATATTAAATCCTGAGCTTTTTCTCTGAATGTTCCTGTAGGCTCTTTAGTAACCGGGTCTCTTTCTATCACTCCGCCTTCAACATCCGGAGTATTAGCATCAACTCCTGCAATTTCCATAGCTTTAGAATTTACCCAAATAGAATGATAATCCTGAGATGTTAATACTATAGGAATTTCTGTAGAAATTCTATCAAGTACATCTTTAGTAGGACCATTCTTAGGAGTATATCCATTTCCCCATCCGGAACCTCTCAATATTTTCAAACCTTCATGCTCAGCAACAAAGTTTGAAACTATTGTCTCATAATCTTTCATTGACTTTCCGTCATATAATTCTACTTGGTATAATTTACCTATACCTCCTAACTCAGCATGTGCATGAGCTTCAAAAAAACTAGGCATCGCCATACCGCTTTCTAAATTAATTACTTCGGTATTATCACCTATAAACTCTTTTACTCCTTCTTCATCTCCAACATATTGATATACACCATCTTTAATAGCAACAGCAGATACCATTTTATTATCCGCTTCAGAAGTGTATATTGTACCGGTTATTACAGTATCCGCATATTTGCTTCCGGCACCATTACCGCAACCAATAATAATAAAAGAGAAAATTAGTAAAATGATTGGTAATAACGTTTTTTTGTTCACTTTTTGTAAACTCCTTTAAAATAAATTTTTTAAAATGAGATACAATTTTATATTAACTTTTCAATATATACAATAATATATATGCAGTTTTTTTGATTATTATTAAAAGAAATTTAATTTTTATACAGTTTTGTAGTAAATGAACAATAATTAAATATATTCAGTATTATTTTTTATTAAAATGAACTAATATTAATTTGAATATTTTTCTAATAATTCATCTATTAATTTTATTTTATCTTTGTTTTTTATATGATAGAATTTACCTATTGTAGTAGGAAAATAATCTTCTTCTTTTAATTTATATATTTTTACTTTGGCAGCTATTACCCAATCTGCAATATTAACTCTCTCAATTTCATTTTTATTAAATTTAATATTAAACTTATCAAGAGAATCAGAATCAGTTAAAGCCTCTGCAACAGCAACAGTAGTTAAACCGTCTGCTATCATTATTCTAGTGCCTTTTAAAAATTTCTTCTCTTTTACCTTTTCTACTCCAGCCTTCACTTCAGCAAATACAATATTATGCTTATAAAATATATCTAAAAGTTTAATATCTCCATGCTCTCCTCTTCTGCTTCCAAATTTCACATACTGCATATTATTCTCCTTAAAACTTATTATATATTATTACAAATAAGAAATCTATCTTTAGAGCTTAAATCTTTTTTTACCTGAACATTTTTTATATTTAAAGAATTGCATATATTAATCAATGACTCTCCCTGATCATAACCTATTTCAAAAAAGAAAGCTCCATCATCTTTTAAATATTTTTCTATAATACTTAAAAAACTTTTATAAAAATCAAGTCCGTCATAACCAGAATATAATGCATTTTGAGGCTCGAACTCCAAATCTTTCTGAAGTGAATCTTTATCTCTTAAAGGCACATAAGGGGCATTTGAAACTATTATATCAAATTTATTTTCGGGTGTAAAACTTAAAGCATCTGCATTTATTATATTTATAATTTTTTCATCGCCTAATATATTTAAAGCATTTTTCTTTATAACTTCAAAAGCGCCATTACTAATTTCAATTGCTGTAATATAGATATTTTTATTTTCCTCTAAAAATAATTTTTTTAATGTTATAGGTATATTTCCGCTTCCAGAACCAATATCACATATTGAAATATTATCTTTATCTTTTGTATAATCCAACACCAAATCAATAAGCTCTTCAGTTTCTGGTCTTGGT
>NZ_CALXRN010000166.1 GCF_944390595.1 uncultured Brachyspira sp.
ATTATATTTGGAGAAGCCAATAAAGTAATAGATGAATATTTAAAGGATAAGTATTTTTTTGATAAGATATATTTAAACTTTCCGGATCCATGGCCTAAGAAAAAACATTCCCATAGGAGAATTTTTACAAAGGACTTTTTAAATAAAATGTATCCTTTACTTAAAGATGATGGTATATTCTATTCTGTTACAGATGATGATAATTATGCTCTAGAAATAATGAATCCAATATATAAAGAGGCTGGTAATTTTAATAATATTTTAGATAATGACTATGTTCATAAATTGGATGGATATGGGGTTACTTTGTATGAAGAGAAAATGAGAGCTATTGGGCATAATATATATTTCTTTGCCCATTGTAAGAAATAATAAAAAATATTATAGAGCATAAAAATATTTTTTAGGTTTAATTTTGATGAATATGTTTATTAAAGTAATATTTTGTTTGTTTTCATTCATATTATTTGCATCATGTAATAATGAAGAATCGTATAATAATAAAGTTATAGTAAGTATAATAAAAGAAAGCAATACAAGAAATTTTAATTCTATAGAAAAAGGCCTGCTTGATCAGATAAATTTAGATAAATTAGATGTTCATATAAACTTTTATACATCAGACGGCAGCGATACATCTGCTATAGAGATTGCTAATAAGGTTAGGGATGATAATTCAACTATAGCCATAGTTATAGGGGAAAATGCCACTTTAGTATCTATGAATGTTATAGTTCCGCAGTCAATTATATTTGCCGGATGTTTTGACTATATATCGTTAGAATCTATAAAGAGGAGTAAGATTCAAAATAATAATATAACAGGCGTTTATGGTGTTTTGGATATTACTAAATATTTGAATATAATATCTACAGGTGGACTTAGAAACCTTGGATATTTATATTCAAAGCATTCTAGGATTTCGGCTCATGTATCTGAAGAGCTTATGGATTATTGTTCTGAAAATAATATTAATTATTATCCGTTAATAATTGAAGAAGACTATGATATTAATAATATAGAGAGAATAATCTCTTCAAAAAATATAGACTATTTGTATTTAGCTAGAGAAAAATATATAAGCGATAATATATATAATTTAGATATTATATGTGATAAATATTCAATTCCGATCATAAATACAGATTTGGAATATGCATTTAATGTAGATATATTATTTTCTTTAGATTTTAATTATTATTATTTAGGCAGACAATTAGCTTTGCTTTTAGCTAAAGTTATTGATAATTCCGGCAGTACAGATGGTATTGATTTTGTAAAAGCTAAAGATTCTCATATATTGCTTCTTAATGAAGATGTTGCTAGGTCCCGTAATGTAAGTTTCACAGAAGATTTACTAAAAAACAGCTCTATTATAATAAGCAATGGCAATATTATGAGAAGGTGAAATTATATTATGTTAATTTAGCTTGACAAAATTGATTCTTTATAGTATTATATTTAAACTTTATATTGTATAATAGCGACAATTATATTAATTTTTTATTAATTGTCTTTAATAAAATTTTAAGGAGAAAATAAAATGGCAGTACCAAAGCATAGAAAGTCGAAAGCTAAAAAAAGATCAAGACAAGCAGCTAATGATAAAAGATTTTTAGGTTCTTTATCAATATGTCCTCAATGCGGGGCAGAAAGAATGCCTCATAGAATATGTCCTGAATGCGGATTCTATAAAGACAGAGTAGTAAAGGCTCCAAAAACTCAAAATGCAGGATAATTAGGAAATATTATGAATTTAGCCATAGATGTAGCTAGCGGAGAAAAATCAATTGAAGAGCTAGTATTAGGTGCAATTAATGCTTTGCCTGAAAATAATGATATTAATTTGATACTAGTCGGCAATGAAAGATATATAGTAAAGGCATTATCAGAAGCTAAATATGATCATCATCGAGTTGATATTAAGCATACAGATGAGATTATAGATATGAATGAAAGCCCTGCTAATGGAATAAAACATAAAAAAAATGCATCAGTTTTGTTAGCAGCACGTTTAGTTTCTGATAAATTGGCTCATGGTTTCTTCTCTCCCGGAAATACCGGTGCTACTTTGGCAGCTGCATTGACAGAAATCGGACGTTTAAAAGGCGTTATGCGTCCTCCTCTTGTATCAACTTTGCCTAAATTCGGCGGTGAATTTTGTATGCTTGATATGGGAGCAAATGTTGATTGTACACCTGATTATATAGTACAGTTTGCTGTTATGGGACGTGTATTTGCTAAGCGATATTTGCGTATAAATAATCCTAGAGTAGGTTTGCTTAATATAGGCGAGGAAGATTCTAAAGGAAATGCTGCTAGTAAAAAGAATTTTGAACGTTTGCAAAAAATGAAAAAAATAAATTTTATAGGCAATATAGAGCCTAATGATATGCTTAAGTCAGATGCAGTGGATGTTGTTATAGCAGACGGATTTGATGGAAATATAGTTTTAAAAACTATAGAAGGTACGGCATCTTTGGTTGTAAATGTATTAAAAAACGAAATAAAGAAAAATCCTGTTAGTGTTATGGGCGGACTTATGATGAAGCCTGTATTTAATAATTTAAAAACTAAATTAAGTTCTGATTCTTATGGTTCTGCTATACTATTAGGTTTAAATGGCGGAGCATTTGTAGGTCACGGAAAAACTAGCGGTATAGGCGTAAAAAATGCTGTACTTAATATGTATAGATTTTTAGATGCTAAAATTAATGAAAAAATATCTAAAGAACTTTATGATTCAGGAGTGAAAAGAAGAATATTCTAAATATATAGATATGATAATTTATATCTAATTTTTTAATGAAAGGAATTTTATAATGGTATACATAAAATCTTGTAAAGGCACTTATAAAAATCAAAAGACTAATATGGCAGCATCAGATTTAGCTTTGATTTCAATAAATGAAGTAATAAATGGATTTGATACAGATAAAATAGATGCTATTATATGTGCTACAGTTACTAAAGATTATGTTTATCCTTCAACAGCATGCATACTAGCTGGTAAAATTAAAGCTAGCAATGCTTTTTGTTTTGATATAGAAAGCGATTTTACTGGTTTTTTATCGGCATTAAGATTAGCTTATGCCTTTATAAAAAGCAGCAGATATAAAAATATTTTAGTTGTTGCTACAGAGTCATTTTATATATGTGATGATGAAAATAGATTTGATGATGCCAGTGTAGCTGCACTTGTCACTAATGAGAAAACAGATATTCAGATAGATTTTATTGATTCTGTAACAGATGGAAATGCTTTAGAAAATTGCTACATACCTATGGGCGGAACAGCTAAACCTTATACAAAAGAAGGAGTATTGAATAAAGAACATTTTATATCTATAAAAAACGGTACAGTTTTTGAGGATGAAGCTAAAAAAGCAGCTTTATACGTTAAAGATGTTCTTTCATCAAATGGTATAGAACCAAATATTTATATACCATCTTATTCTACTCAAAATGCTTATAATGTTTTTGTTGATGCTTTAGCTGTTAATAAGGATATGGTTTATTCTAAAATGGAAAATGCTCATTCATCTTTAAGTGCTTCATCCGGGGTGGCATTATCTATGGCTTTAGAAGATGGTTTTATAAAGAAAAATAGTAAAGTTGCTTTATGCAGCTATGGAAGCGGTTATACTAGATCTGTAGCTGTTATTTCTATAAATTAAATTATAATAGTGTAGTAATTTACATTAATTTTATTAAATGAAGGATTAATAACATGAAATTAGGTAAATTTCGTTTTGGTGGAGTTCATCCGCATGATAGTAAAGATACTGCTAATATTGTTTCATCAAATCTTTCACAGTCGCCTAAAACAGTATTAATATCTATGGCACAGCATATAGGTGCACCTGCTAAGATGCTTAAAAACAAAGGTGATAAGGTAGAAAGAGGAGAACTTATTGGAGAAGCTAGCGGATATGTATCTGGTAATGTTTATTCATCTGTAACTGGTACAGTAGCTTCAGCAGAGATAGCTGCTCCTCCTCTTGGAAGAGGGGCTAATGCTTTACTTATTAATACAGATGCCAATGCTGTTAATTTGGCTTATTCTGAAGATAGTAATTATATGTCTTTATCAGCTGAAGAGATGTCTAAAAAGATTCAAAAAGCTGGTATAGTTGGTATGGGAGGTGCTACTTTCCCGGCACATGTTAAAGTTGATGGTGCTGCTAAGGGCGGGTGTGATACTTTAATTATCAATGGTGTTGAATGCGAACCGTATATTACAAGCGACTATAGGCTTATGGTTGAATATACGCAGGAGTTGTTTAAGAGTATTGAAATTTTAAGAAAAATTATACCTTCTGTTAAAAGGACTGTTATAGGAATAGAAGCAAATAAGCCTTTAGCTATAGAAGAGATGACTAAAATTGGAAAAACCTGCAATGTAGAGGTTATGGCTTTAAGATTAAGATATCCTCAAGGTGCTGAAAAAATGCTTATAGATGCAGCAGCAGGAAGAACTGTTCCTGTTAGTAAATTACCTATGGATGTAGGAGTTTTAGTAGTTAATATAGCAACACTTTATGCTATATATGAGGCAGTTGCTAAGGATAAGCCTCTTATAGAAAGACTTGTTACAGTTTCAGGAGATGCTATAAAGGAAC
Source organism: uncultured Brachyspira sp. (assembly GCF_944390595.1). Lineage (GTDB taxonomy): Bacteria > Spirochaetota > Brachyspiria > Brachyspirales > Brachyspiraceae > Brachyspira. The sequence goes on from NZ_CALXRN010000166.1 coordinate 4,623, forward strand.
ATAAAAATTTATGGCTGCCTTTAGGTACTCCTATTTCACATGTAGTTGAAGAATGCGGCGGAATTACAGAAGAAAATGTACTTGTACTTGCCGGCGGTCCTATGATGGGAGCAAGTGTTCCTAGCTTAGATCAATGTGTTAATAAGGGTACTAACTCTTTGCTCTTCTTAAATAAAGATAAAATGCCTAAAGAAGTGGAATATCCATGTATTAAATGCGGAAGATGTGCTCATGCTTGTCCGCTTAAATTATCTCCTACTGAGATAGCTCATACTGCTAAAGCTAAAGTTAAAGATAAATTGAATGATTTAGATATAGCAACTTGTTTTGAATGCGGCTGCTGTTCTTATATATGTCCTTCAAAAATACCTTTAGTTCAGTGGATTAGATTTGGTAAAGATTTATTAAGAAGATGATTTAAGGAGATAATGATGAAATTTTATACAGAATCTTCTCCACATATAAAAGATGGAGATACTACTAATAAGATAATGTTAAGAGTTATTATAGCTCTTTTACCAGCTGTTATATATAGTATTGTGTTATTCGGAGCTAAAGTTATAGTTTTATATTTAGCATCTATTATTACATGTGTACTTTCAACTGTAATAGTAAAAAAAATAAGAAAGAAACCTTTGCTTCCTGATTATGCAGTAATTATTACAGCTATACTTTTAGTTATGACACTTCCTCCTTCATCTACAGTAACTATGGCAGTTATAGGAAGTATTGTTGCTATAGTATTTGCTAAAGAGGTTTTTGGAGGCTTAGGATCTAATATATTTAATCCTGCTTTAGTTGGAAGAGCATTTTTACAGGTTGCTTTTCCTGCTCAGATGACTATGTATACACCTCCTACAAGAGTTCCTTTTTTGGATTTATTTTCAGCAGGGCTGCATAATTTAGTAAATACAGTTACAGGCGGTACACAGACTATAGATATGATGAATGCCTTAACTCAGGCTACTCCATTAACATTTATGAAATTCACTTATAATGCTAATATAAGTACTTCATTGGCTGAGCAAATAGGATTCGAATCTCATTACTATTTACAAATGTTATTGGGAAGTACTGCAGGAGCTATAGGAGAAACATCTTTCTTGCTTCTTTTAATAGGAGGAATATTCCTGCTTGTTACTAAGACTATAGATTGGAGAATACCTTTAGGAATGTTTATATCATTGGTGGTTGTTAGTTTAATTCTTTGTTTAGGTATGCCTGGAAGATTCCCATCTCCTATATATCATGTATTAGCAGGCGGTTTTGCTTTAGGTGCTTTCTTTATGGCTACAGATATGGTTACATGTCCTTCAAGCCATTTAGGTGCTTGGATATATGCTCTTTTAATAGGTGCTGTTCTTGCTATATTAAGAGCTTTCGGATCATCTCCGGAATATATGATGTATTCTATACTTATAGGAAATATGTTTATGCCTTTAATTTCTATACTTACTCGTCCTATGCCTGTAGGTAAAAAAGAGTTAATCGCTATAAATAAAGCTAATCTCCAAAAAGAAGGAGGAAAATAATAATGAAAAAAGAAGTTGGTTATACTGCGGTTATTTCTGTTACTATTACAGCATTATTAGCTGGTTTTTTGCTTTCTTTTGTATATTCTTCTTTTGAGAAAGATATATTGGCAAATAATGAAAAAACAGTATTAAACGGTGTTAAAGCTGTTATAGAAGGTGCTGATGAATTAGAAGGACCTTTAAAAGAAAATTCTTCTTATGATTATTATATTGGAAAAAAATCTGATGGTACAGTAGTTGGTTATGCAATGCTTGCTTCTGCAGGAGGATATAACGGACAAAATAAGGTTTTAGTTGGTTTTGATGCTAATGCTGAAGTTATTACTGGTATAGTTGTAACAGAACAGGCTGAAACTCCTGGACTTGGTGCTAAAATTACAGAAGTTGCTTTCAGAGATCAATTTAAAGGTAAAAGTACTATAGTGCCTTTGACTGTTGCAAAAGGAATAAAACCAGAAGAGGCTGGAGAATCTGAGATAGCAGCAATAAGCGGAGCTACAATATCATCTACTTCTGTTGTTACAGCGGTAAACAGTGCTAAAGATGAAGCTGCAAGTTTATTTAAAAATTAATAATTAATTATTTTATATAATATCAAAGGCTTGTAAGATGCTGTCATTTTGCAAGCCTTTTTATTTGAAAAAATATTGACAATTTAAATATATTTACGTATACTATATTAGTAATCTTATTTAATATAGTGATAATAGAGGGGACTTTATATTATGACTAAATATGAATTATCATTAATAGATAATGAAGCATATAAATTACATGAGTTTTTAGGTATAGATATACCTATAAAGAATTTTAAAACAATAGTAGAAACTTTGGGTGGAAAATTAGAAAATAAA
>NZ_CALXRN010000167.1 GCF_944390595.1 uncultured Brachyspira sp.
GGTACTAATCCTATAAGTTATGGTTTTCCTGGTAAAAAAGATTTTATACTTGGAGATATGGCAACAAGTGAGGTATCATTAGGACGCATATTTACAGCAAGAGAAAATAATGAAACAGTACCTATGCATTGGGGAGTTGATGAAAACGGTAATCCTAGTTCTAATCCTCATGAGATAAGATATGTTGTACCTTTTGGAGGAGTTAAGGGATATTTAATAATGACTATGGTTGAAGCTTTTACCGGGCTTTTAATAGGGCAAGTATATTGCAATAATTTAGTAAAAATGTACGGCGATATGGATAAAAAAAGAAATCTTTCTACATTTATACTTGTTATTGATCCTGCCGTTTATAATGATTTGGATACTTATTTAAATACTGTGCAGTCATTTATTGATGATATAAGAAAAGAGCCTGCTTTAAAAGAAGGAGAAACTATATCAGTACCGGGGGAGAGAAAAGAATCTTGTTCTTTTGATTATTTAAAAAATGGAATACCTTTATCTGAACATGTTTATAAATATATTTTTGACAAATAAATTTTAGGCTTCATTAAATGAGTAATTTATATACTACTCTTTCAAAAGAATTTGAAAAATTAAAGAATGAAAAAGAAGCTGTTTTCATGGCTAAGTACATGAAAAATAATTTTGAGTTTTTAGGTATTCATTCAAAGGAAAGAAAAGAAGCTGAGAAAAGAGTATTCAAAAATATTCCAAAAGATGAAAAAGATTTTATTGATTTTAATTTCACTGATAAATGCTATGAAAATAAATACAGGGAATTTCAGTATGCAGCTGTAGATTATCTTATTTTAAAAAAGAAATATTTAAATAAAAGTCATATAGGAAAATTAAAAGAATATGCACTTACAAAATCATGGTGGGATAGCATAGATTTTTTAGACAGGATAATCGGTGATATTGCTTTAAGGGATGAAACAATTAATGATATACTTTTAGAATGGTCTTTATCCGATAACATTTGGCTTAGAAGAATAGCTATAGATCATCAGCTTTTAAGAAAAGATAAAACCAATACTGAATTATTAGAAAAAATTATAATAAACAATTTAAACAACAAAGAGTTTTTTATAAACAAAGCAATAGGATGGTCTTTAAGGGATTATAGTAAAACTAATCCTGATTGGGTTCGTAATTTTATAGAAAGGCACAAAGAAAATATGTCTAATCTAAGCATAAAGGAAGCTAGCAAGTATATTTAATTTATTATTGTTGCTAGTGATAAACTCATAATTATAAATTTCATTACCCGCCCAAGTGTTGATTAGATTTAAAATTTATTTAACACATTTCTGCCAAAAAGTAAATTTTTTATTAATATTAAAACTACCAACTTGAAAATACCAAAAATGAAATATATTATTTTTATAATAAGAAATTATTTGAGGTAAAATATGTTATCATCAGAAGAATATTATGAAGAAGGTATTAATTATCATGAGGAAGGAAAATACAAAGAAGCTATAGAATCTTTTGATAAAGCAATAGAGCTTGATAATACTCAATTAAGATATTACAATGCTAGAGGCATATCTAAAAATAGTTTAGAAGAATATGAAGAAGCTATTAAGGATTATGATAAAGCTATAGAGTTAAATCCTAACAATAGTTCAGTATATAATAACAGAGGAAACTCTAAATCAGATTTAAAACAATACGAAGAGGCTATCAAAGATTATGATAAAGCTATAGAATTAGACCCTAATAATAGTCATGCTTATATTAATAGATAAAATTCTAAGGCTTATTTAAAAAAAATATAAAGAATCTATTGAAGATTATAATGAAGCTATAGAATTAGATCCTAATGATAGTAAGGCTTATTATAACAGAGGAATTTCCAAAGCAGATTCAAAACAATATGAAGAATCTATTGAAGATTATAATAAAGCCATAGAGTTAGACCCTAATAATAGCTCTATTTATAATAATAGAAGTGTCAGTAAATTTAATTTATGTCGATATGAAGAAGCAATTAAAGATTATAAAAAATCTTTAGAATTGAAGAATAATAGCATAGTTTAGAAAATATTCAATATAAATATGGTTTGAAATTAACTTTACGCACGGTAAACAAAATTTTTAATATAATAAAATTTGAAATTACTATAAAACCATATTTATAACTTTGCTCTGCGTGCGGTGAATGCGTTATAAATTTTAAAAAAAAATTTTGGGTGGGCGTTAACAATTATATTTAAACTTACAAGAAATGAAAAACAATAATTTCAAATTAAAGTAATAAGCCTATAGGGTGGGCAAATGTAATTAAGCTTTAAAATTTATTTACATACCCCGCCCTTTAAAGTTTAATGCTTCATTTTGAATTTTAATATTAATTATATTTGTAGTTTAATTAGAATTTGTTGGCACCCGCCCAAGTTTTAATTAAATTTATAGTTCTAATTAACGCACGGTTAATTAATAATTTTTTATTAGGCGATGAATATAATCCAAAATTATGGTTAGGCGGAGAAGTTAAAACAATAAAAAAGTATGATGCTAATAAATATAATGAGTGGATTGTTTATACGCCTACAGAAGTGGAGGAAATGATAAGAAAACATAATTATACTGTTTCTTGTAAAAAATAATCGATTAACTTTTGACATAATATAAAATTTTTAGTATATTATATCAGCTATAAAATTACGGAGTTATATATTTTTATATGAAAAAAGAAAAGAATGAA
>NZ_CALXRN010000168.1 GCF_944390595.1 uncultured Brachyspira sp.
CAAATTTCACTTTATTAAATGGTTTTGGTACATATTCTCTTACTGTTAAGAAGTCAGCAAGAATTTGAGTTGGGTGATAAAGATCTGTTAAACCATTCCATACTGGAACACCAGCATTGTTAGCTAAGATTTCTACAGTTTCTTGTTTAAATCCTCTGAACTCTATACCATCATAGAATCTACCTAAAACTTTGGCTGTGTCTTCTATAGATTCTTTCTTACCCATCTGGCTATCGCTAGAACCTAAGAATGTAACACAGCCGCCTTCATCCATAGTTGCTACTTCGAATGCACACCTTGTCCTAGTTGATGTTTTTTCAAACAAAAGAACTATATTTTTTCCTTCTAAAAGATTTCCTTTTATTCCTGCTCTTTTTTTAGCTTTTAAATCAGCAGCTAAATTTAATAGATAATCAATCTCATCAGGAGTAAAATGTTTTAATGTTAAAAAATTTCTTCCTTTCAAATTTACTGGCATTGTTCAACCCCTATTTAGTTATATTTTGTTTAAGAAATAATTACTAAAGTCACTAACTTATTTAATTATTTATACAGACTAGTATATAAACTTTTAATTACTTGTCAAGGAAATATTAAAAAAAATATACAAATCACACAATTAAACAGAAAAATTAATGTAAAATGTGAATATATAATCTTTAATAGTATTAAAAACAAACAATAATATACATGCAGTATAATTTTAATTATAATCTATAAAAATATTAGATAATAATTGTAATATAAAACAAACATATTAATACAATACCTAAGAATAGTATTCAATATAATAAAACAAAAATGTATTAAGAATAGTAAATAATATTTGATTTTTTTATTTTTTAAGAAGACTTTTTTATATTGCCGCCTATTTCACATATAAATATAGCAGATATCATACATATACCTCCTATAATAAAATTGAATGTTAAAGGATCTTTCATAAATATAATACCGCATAAAGCACCTAAAAACGACTCTAAACTTAATATTATACCTACTTTATTAGGGGAAACATATTTTTGAGATACTGTTTGCAATAAATAAGCTATTCCTGTAGCACCTATTGCCAAGTAAGAAAGAGAATATATAGTTTCACTTGATACTGAATCCATATTAAATGGTCTTGAACTAATAATTCCTATTGATAAAGATATTAAACCTGCTATTATAAGCTGCAATGCTGCCATTATAATGCCGTCTACATAATCAAGAATTTTATCAACCAGCATTAGATGTACGGCAAAAACTACTGCACATAAAAGAACAAACAAATCACCGATTTTTACGGAACCCAAACTATCAAATGATGTAAGCAAATACAATCCTACTATAGTAATAACAGCTGCTATAAATGCTGCAGGATGAGGTCTTTTTTTATACATTATCCAAGTAAAAAACGGCAGTAATATAACATAAGAACCTGTAAAAAATGCCACTTTTGAAGCTGTTATAAATTTAGAACCCATAGTTTGAAGAAAAAAACCTAAAAAAAGAGCAAATCCTACCGGAATTGATAACAATATATCTTTTTTCTTAATTTTTATCATTCTTTTACAAAATACAATGGATAAAAATATTCCGCCTGCTAAATTTCTAAAACCAACAAGATAAAAAGGATCTATTTCCTGAACAACAACTTTAACTGCTACAAAACTATATCCCCAAATTAATGCAGTTAAAAACAATCCAATGGTACCTAGTCTCTCTTTATTAGCCATATTTACGAACCCGCTTATATTTACTATTAATTTTTAAGAATTAGCCAATGATTAAGATTTTAATTTACTTTGGAATAAATTTACTATTTTATTGTAACCCTTTTCTTTAGCAATACAATACTCTTTCTCAACCATAGTCTTATTAAAATCAATTAATTCATAATATTTAATTAATTTTTCACATATCTCAAAATATCCCTTTGAAGATGCAATGTATAATGCTGTATCCCCATTAATATTTTGATCTTTGATTGATGCATTATTATCCAACAAATATTCAACAACATCCAATTTACCGTTATCTGCCGCTATCATCAATGCTGTTTCTTTTGATTTACTCTTTTTATTAATAATATCAGGATATATCTCTAAAATATATTTAACTATATTCATATATCCCTTAGCACAAGCAAACATAAAAGCATTCCATCCATTAACATCGCTATCTTCTATATTTGCATCTTTTTCTATTAAATATTTTACTGATTTAAGATTATCATATATAACAGCCCACATTAAAGGGGTAATTGTATCTTTACTAGTTTTTAAAGACATGCCGTTTAATAAAAGAAGCTCTACAACATCAATATTTCCAGCTATTAAAGCATGTACAATAGCATTTCTATCCATACTATCTATAGCATTTATATATGCTTTATTATCAAGTAAAGTTTTAACTATTTCTATATTACCTATATATGCTGCATACATCAATGGAGTTACATCATCATCATCGCATTGATTAATATTAACATTATATTCTATCAATAAATCTATAATTTCCTTATTTTCATTTTCTATGGCCAATATTAAAGGAGATTTTCCATTATCATTAACACCATTAGGAGATATTCTATTCATAAGTAAATATTTAACTATATCTTTATGACCAGAAGAAGCTGCAATTGCCATAGCTTTAGGAGCTTTCTTTTTTGAATTATCAAAGAAATATCTTACAACATCTAAATGTCCGTTATATGCTGCTGATATAAAAGCACTTGAAAATATATTATGCTGTTTATTTGCACCTAATTTTGAATGTATATAATGAACCAAAGCTAAATTTCCGCTTATAGCAGCTATAGTTAGAGAATATTTTGGTATTTCTATATTACCCTTATTAAGTATATATTCAACTATATCAATATTACCGCTGGATATGGCATAGGATAGAACACTTTCCTCATAAATATCAACATCATCAATATTAGCATGATGTTCTATTAAAAATTTAACAGCTTCAAAATTAGACTTTTGACATGAATACATCAAAGGTGTAACATTAGTATCTGTTTTAGCATTAACATCTGCCCCATTTTCAATAAGAATCTTTATTATATCAAAATAATTTTCAGAACAAGCATAATGCAGAGGTGTTTCACTATTACAATTACTTAAATTGATAGAAGCACCATTTTTTATTAAAATTTCCACTATATCAGTATGTCCGTTAGCACAAGCATTCATCAATGGAGTTATATATAATTGATCTAGTTTATTCGGATCTGCACCGGCTTTAAGTAATAATTCGACTATTTCTTTATACCCTGATTTTGAAGCATGCGTTAAAGGTGTTAATCCTAATATATTACTTAAGTTTACATCTATATCTTTATTTTTCAATAAAATTTCAACGGCTAATATATTATTATTAGCTGATGCCTCATGCAATTCTATCTCAATTTCTCTCATAAATAATAAACCTCATTTATTATAAATTTAATATAAAAGATTAAATAGTCAAATATATTTTTATTATTTTAATTTTTTACCACATACCCCATTATAAATTAATAATATCAATTTCACAATATTTTTTTAAATAAAATTTTAAAAACACTAAAAAAAATATTACTGAATACTTATTTATTTAAAATCATAAATGCAGCTGTAGCTATAGAACAATATACAGCTGTACCAATTATGTCACATATAGAAGTAAGCATAGGAGCTCCGCTTATTGCAGGATCTATATTAAATTTTGTCAGTATAAAAGGCAAAGATAAACCAATAACACTGCCTATAAAAACTATACTAAACATTGATATGCCAACAATAAAAGCTATTTCAAATCCCCCGCGTATTATGCCAAGTATATAAGCTCCTGCCGCCATACTTAATCCTAATATAAAAGCCACTACCACTTCTTTCGACAGCATATAAAACCAATCTTTTAAAACAACATCTCCTATTGCAAGAGAACGTATAACAAGCGTAGCAGACTGACTTCCTGCATTTCCGCCGCTTCCTATAAGAAGAGGTAAAAACACAACTAATACTATATGTTTTTGCAAAGTATTTTGAAATATACCTATTACCCCGCCTGAAAATATATTAATAAATACTAATATCAAAAGCCATAATATTCTTTGCTTATATAAAGTCAATATTGGAGTAATTTTCAAATTATCATCAAATTGATCTTCACTTGATGTGATACCTGCCATTTTATGAAAGTCATCCGTATATTCTTCTTCGGCAATATCCATTATATCATCTATTGTAACAATACCTATCATACTATGTCTGTCATCAACAACAGCAAGAGAATGCAGATTATATTTTTTCATTATATCAATAGCGTTTTCCTGTTCATCATAAACAGATATGTATGGACAATTATTTATTATTTCTGATATTAATATATCTTTATCTGTAAAAAATAATTTTCTTAAAGTAATAGAACCAATTAATGTTCTTCTTGAATCAATTACATATATGGTTGTATAAGTTTCAGAATCAGCTATATTGCTCCTTACATATTCAAAAGCTTCACCTACAGTCCAATCGGGTTTTATTGTTATATATTCCGGAGTCATTAAACGTCCGATACTTCCTTCAGGATATGCAAGAAGCCAAGAAGCTATTTCTCTCTCTTCGCTTCCAAGTAATTTCAATATATTCTCAGACATATCCTCAGGTATAGACTCTAAAAAATACGTTCTGTCATCCGGATTAATATTTTCAAGCAAATCCTTAATATCAGCATTTTCCATATTCTCTATAAGTCTTTGCTGGTCTATAGGAACAAGCTCTGGAAAAACTCCTAATTTATAATCCCTTGGAAGTATATTAAAAACTTTATATTTATCTTCATTTTTTAAAGAAGTTATTAAATTAGCAGTTTCAACCTCCTGCCATAATGGAAGTATATCACTTAATGCATCCCATTCTTTTTCTTCTATCAAATCTTCAATTTCCGGCTGTAAAAGTTCTTTAAGCATACTTCAATCTACCTCAAATATAAAATAGTAATATCAATAATTTATAAAGAAATAAATTATAATTAATTTTTAGTACCAACCAAATATGTACCTAATTGTATTCCAAAATCGAATGAATGTATATTATATCTTGAGTAATTAGGATTTTTATAATTCATGCCGAAGTCATAGTTAAAATATAATCCTGCGGCAACTGCTGCAAAACTGCTTAAATTATATTTAAAATCTATTGTAAATTTAAGATATGGAATAACTGCTGATGTAAAAGAATTTTTTATATCATCACTATTTAATTTAGCACTGTAATCTCCGTCTTTAATATTTGCTGCTAGAGGTATTTTTACTCCGGAACCAATTCCCAATGACAACACCAACACAGTAACTCTGAACATAGCACCGACATTCACTGTATCGAAAGTATATGAAACTAAACTTCCATCAGTAGAATTTCTATAATTATACGAACTTCTATAATAACCTATATCAGCAAGAGCATCAACACCTAATAATCCTCCAAAATCATAAAAATATCCTGGCTGAACTAATACCCCAAAATCAAAAGCACTTCCGCTTTTAAGTATATCTATCTTACTTCCATCAAAGCCTCTAATATCAGCAAATGCAAAACTGCCTGTTAATGGTACGAACAAAGCAACACCTCCGCCATGCTGTGCAAAAATAACCGAACTGAACATAAACACAAAAAATATTGATGCTATAGTTTTCTTCATATATAATACTCTCTTGAACTATGTATTTATTACTATTATAATATAAAAAAATTATATAAAGTCAATTGTTTATTTAAAACAACATATATAAAAAAACAATTAATAATTAAATAACAAAAATCAAACTTCTATAGTAAGTCCGTCATAAGCGGGATGCATATTATGAGGAAGCTCTCTCTCTAAATGTCTATGCAAAACATCATGAGTCATATGTGTAAAATATGCTTTTTTTACTCCGAGCTTATCAGCTATATTTACAGATTCCTGTAATGATAAATGAGTATGATGAGGTCTATATCTCAATCCATTTAAAACTAATACTTCCGTACCTTCAATTAATTTTAAACTTTCATCGCTTATATAGCTTGCATCTGTTATATAAGTAAAATTATTAAATCTGTATCCTAATATATCTAAAATACCATGCTTTACAGAAATAGGAATCACTTTCATATCATCAAATACCATATCTTTTTCTATATGATGAAATACAACCTGAGGAAGTCCTCCGCCTATTTGAACAGGATTAAAAAAATAATCATATTTATCTCTTAAATTATCCATAGTATCTTTGCTTCCATAACAATCTATAGAAGTATGCATTATAAAATTTAACGATCTCAAATCTACTATTCCGGAAGTATGATCTGCATGAGAATGCGTATAAAATACAGCCTCAAGACTATCAATATTTTCTCTTAACATTTGCTGTCTGAAATCTGCTGAAGTATCAACTATATAATTCTTATTATTATGCTGAATTAAAATGGATGAGCGGGTTCTTTTATCTCTTTTATCTTTACTTTTACAAACTTTACATTTACAGCCTATCATAGGTACACCGTCAGAAGTACCTGTTCCTAAAAATGTTATTTTCATAATTAACCCCTCCTCTATTATTTATAATTAATATTATATAGTTTTTATTCTTAATATCAATAATACAAATAATTTAAATATAAAATAATAAATAAAAATTATATTCTTTCAAAATATGAAATAAGTTCTATATGGTAGGTATGAGAGAACATATCTATAATATTTAAATCCTGCATTTTATAATGCTCTTTTAATAGATTAACATCACGGGCAAAAGTCATAGGATTGCATGAAACGTATATAATCTTTTTAGGCTTAATTCTAATAATATTTTCTATAACTTTTCTATCAATACCTTCTCTAGGAGGATCTGCAAACAAAACATCTATATCATAATCAATATTTTTCAATGTTATTAATGCATCTTCATTTATAATATTTAAGCCATATTTATTTGCCGCATTTACAGAATCTTTATTTATTTCAGAAGAAATTAATCTATAATCTTTTTTAAAAGTTTTTAATTTATTTTCTAAAGCAGCAGTAAAAAATCCGCTTCCTGCATAAAGCTCTATAACAATATTATCATCATCTTTTATATACTTTACAGTCTCATCTTGAAAATCATCAAGTAAATGCAAATTGCTTTGAAAAAATGTTTTATGTCCTATTGGTATATTACCGTATTTAGTTTTATAAAGTAAATATTCAATTCCGTAACTTTTTATATTTTTATTATGCTTTACAGTTATTCCTTTAAAATATTTTTCAAAAGATTTTATATTTGTTTTTTTACTCAATTCAATAAATGCCAAAGCTTCATTATTATTATTTTCTATAGCATAAATACTTCCTGTAATATTATTTTCAGAGACAAAATATTTTATTTTTTCAAATAAACTTTCTTTCAAAATACAGCATTCTTCAACATTAACAAAATCATTACTTTTAAATCTATAAAAACCAACTTTACCATTATTGGCTATCATATTAACTCTAAGTCTATAATTGAAATTTTCATTGAAAATAATTTTTATATCTTTTTTTAAATCAATATTTCTAATGGCATTTAAAACAATATTTTTCTTTATATCAAGCTGTTTATTATAATCAATATGACTGAATAAACATCCGCCGCAAATACCAGAATATATGCATTTAGGTTCTATTCTATACTGAGAAGATTCTATTATTTTATTTATGATTCCATAAGAAAATTTTTTACTTTCTTTCGTTATAGTGATATCTAATATATCACCTTCTACACTATGAGGTATAAATATCACCTTTCCATTTTCACCTTTAGAAACACCATATCCGCCGTAAGCAGTATCTATAATTTTAACTTCCATAAATGATATATATTAAAGTTTCTCCACTTCTTCTATAGTTAATCCTGTATTTTCACTTATAAATTTATTATCTAAACCTGATTTTTTAAGACTTCTAGCTATAGATACAGCCTTATTTTTTTCTCCTTCTTTTATGCCTTCTTCTCTTCCTTTTACCCTTTCTTCGCTTAGAGCTAATATATCAAAATAATTTTTTTCATATTCTGCATAATTATCAAATAAATCTTTTGTACCTACAAATTTATTATACTCATCATAAACTTCTTTCATTATAGGATTTTTTTTAACTAGCATTTTCATAATTTCCTCCATTTTTTCTATTTTTTCTTTAATTGTTAAAAAATAAAACCAAGCATATAATTCATCTGTAAGGTTTGAATTACTAGATAAATATTTAGGAAGTTCTAGAAAGTGCATTTCCAGATGATTAGTGAGTATATGATTAGTTTCTAATTCTTTTATTACATAACAGCTATGTTCTTTATCAATATCTCTTAATAGAGTGAAATCTAAAATATTAATAACTATAACCTGTTTTAAATCATTATATTTTTCATTATTTCTCAGATTAGAAACATAGCCTTTAGACCAATAATATAAACTTCTATAAACAAATGACTGGTTTCCAACTCTTTGTATTTCTATTAGAACAATTTCTCCGCTTTTTGTAACTGCTCTCACATCTACTATTGATTGTTTATCGTTTACAGTTTCTTTTAAATTAAAAGTATTGAGTACTTTTACCTCTTCAAAAATCTCTTGATTATAATCGGCTCTCACAGAATTAATTAAATTTTTTAAAATATGCTCATGTCCTTCTTTAGCAAACATATAACGCATAAAGTAATCATTTAAAACATTAATATTCCTCATAATTTTATTATACTAAATTAATTATAAATGTAAAGTTTTTTATTATTGTATATGTACTTAATAAAAAAGCCGACAACCGAATTTTCAGCTATCAGCTTTATTGTTGTTATTTATATTATTTTTTATTTTATTCTTTTATGTTTAAAACTTGCCTTATGAGTAACGTAATCATTAACTATTTGATAGTTGCCAAAAATTTTGTACTTGTATATTGTTAAGCCTTCCAAACCTACAGGGCCTCTTGCATGAGTTTTATTTGTTGATATTCCTACCTCAGCACCGAAACCATATCTGAATCCGTCTGAAAATCTTGTTGAAGCATTACAGTACACATTAGCAGAATCAACGAATGTCATAAATTTTTCTATATTGTCTTTATTTTCTGATATTATTGAATCTGTATGATGAGATCCGTATTTGTTAATATGATTGTATGCTTCTTCTGTGTTTGATACTATTTTTAATGATACTTCTTTGTCGCCGTATTCAAAATGCCATTCTTTCACTTCGCCTATATCAGATGAAGTTAATATTTTTTTTACTTCAGTGTCACCATTCATTTTTATTTCATTTTCTTTGAATAAGTTATAAAGTTTTGGCAAGTATTCTGAAGCTATATTTTTGTTTATGAGTATAGTTTCAACAGCATTGCATGCACTTGGATATTGAGCTTTTGAGTCCAAACATATTTTTAATGCTTTTTCCTGATCAGCAGATTCATCTATATATAAATGACATATACCGTCAGCATGTCCTAATACTGGTATATTAGTATTTGATTTTATATACTGTACTAAACTGTTTCCTCCCCTTGGTATTATTAAATCAATATATTTATCCATTGATAATAATTCTTTTATATCCTCTCTAGTGAATACCAAATTAACAGAATTCTTTGGAAATTCTTTTATATTGTTTAGTGTTTCTTCTATTATACTAAATATTGCTTTGTTAGTATTTTCTCCTTCGCTTCCGCCTTTAAGTATAACTGCATTAGATGATTTTATACATAAAGAAGATATTTGAGATATTACATCAGGACGAGCCTCAAATATTACAGCTATAAGTCCAATAGGGCAGGATATTTTTTTTAATACTAAATTATCATCAAGTTCAGTTTCTAATAATACTTTATTAATAGGGTCTTCAAGTTTTACTACATCTCTAATTCCAGAAACAACATCTATTAATTTATTTTTATCTAGTTTTAATCTGTTAAACATAGATTTTGAAATTTTGTTTTCATCAAGAAGTTTTTGAGCATATTCCAAATCTTTTTTATTAGCTTCAAATATTTTATCTTTATTTTCTTCTATTTTTTTTGCTATTTCAAGTAAAGCATTATTTTTTATTTCTGTACTAAGTGATTGTAATGTATATGTAGCTTCTTTTGCATTTTGTACTAAATCTATTAACTGCATAATTATCTCCGTTTTGTATTATTAATCATTAAGCATCAAAGATACCCAATCATTTTTTTTTTTTTTTAAAACTATATTAAGATTATTTTCTCTTATAGCATTTTTCATGAATGATTCTTTTTCTAATAAAATACCAGATAATATTAATGTAGAATCAGGTTTTAAAAGTGCTTTTAAATCCGGAAGTATTTCTATTAAAATATCAGTTTCTATATTGGCAATAACTAAATCAAATTTTAATTTCATATTTATTAAATCTTTGGCACTTCCAAGCATAACATTATCCAATTTTATGTCATTATAAGAAGCATTATCAAGAGTACAATTAACAGCATCATTATCAATATCTACAGAAATGATATTTTTTCCTCCAAGTTTATGTGCAAATAATGATAATATTCCGCTTCCGCATCCTATATCAACTATATTTTTAGAAACTATATCATTATTATTGGCATATTCATTAATCATTTCAAGTGCTAGATATGTAGTTTCATGAGTGCCTGTACCGAATGCATATTGTTTTGCTATATAAAGAGGATTCTCTATTTTTTCATCATTATTATTGTCTTTAAGGTTTGGAACAATAGTTATATTTCCTACATTGAATGGTTTTAAAAATTCTATGTAGGAAGTTAAATATTCTTCAGATCTTAATTGTTTTGTAGTATAACTATAATGTACTATATTTTTTATGCTTTCTTCTATTATATTTAAATTATCTTTTAATATATTTTCATTTTCATTATATATATTAACTATAGTATATTCAGGTTCATTTATAGGAAATTCTATATTAAACCCTAATATATTTAATGTACCGTTTTCTATAACAGCTTCTATTATATCTTCAAATCCTTTTTCTAATTTTATTGATAATGAATATATTAACATAACAACTCCCAAATTTATTATTTAATTATTATAATATAGAAATGATTTTATTAATATCATTTATTTTGTTTTCCATATCTTTTTTATATTTTATAACGAAAGCATTATCATTAACAGTTCCTCTTACAGCCTCAAAATCTTTTTCCATAATAGTTTTATCATCTATTCCAGAACTAACCATTTTTGATATATCATATTCTTTCTGAACATCTTTATAAAATATATTATATGCTTCATCTAATAATGATTTATGTTTTTCTAATAAATTGCTTATAGTATTTTTATCAATTGCTTCTAAATTGTATCTTGATTTTGCCATATTAAGAACCCAAGATTTTTCATCTTCTGTATATAAATTATATAATTTTTCAAATTCTGCTGTTAATGTTTTAATATCATTTATTTTATTATTTTCTAAATCTTTAATAATATTATCTATTCTTTGTTTGGCACATATAAGACCTCCAATATCAACCCAATTTTCAAATATATTATTTTCTTCATATTGTAGATTTGATATTATTTCTTCTATGTTATTGGAGTTGCTAATATATGAAAGTATTTTATTGTGTAAATATAAATCTATTGCTATGGAATATCTTTTAGAATATTTATCTAATGAAGATTTTTTTATAATCATATTTTTATATGTTAAAAATTTTTCATTGTTATCATTATTTTCTTTTTTTATTTCTTTTAATATACTTTCTGATTTTAGCATTTTTGAAACAGTATATGGACTGAATACATCAAATATAATTAAATCTTTTTTATCTCCCTTTCTTCTGTCTCTATCTTTCCATTTGTTTTCATCTCTTGAAAGTCCTACACCGAATAAATTTAAAGCAGGTATAAGTCTTGTTTGATGGTATCCATGCTCTGTAATATATGAGAAAGGAAAATCAGAAGTATCAACATTATCATAATGTGCCCCTATAACAGTAGAGAAAGCTCCTATATGAGAAGGCCATAATATATAAGAATTACTTCCAGTTTTACATCCTCTTTCCATAAAACCATGATGGTATGGCCCTAATTTATACATGTGATTGCTTTGATTTGTTCCGCTTCCAGCATTGAAGAAAGAAAAATGACTTGCTATTAATAATGTAGCTTTATGATGCGTAACTGTATAAGGACCAGCAAATATAGAAAACATTTCTCCATGTTCTCCTTCACAGTTTGCAAAAAGAAGCGAATCTTCACATGAGAATTGTCTTCCAAGTTTAACACCTTCACCTATAAAGGCTTTTTTAATAACTGTTCCATCAACAATATGGGCTCCTTTAAGTACTATAGAATCTGTTAATATAACAGAAGTTCCTATATATGAAGGACATTCTTTTGTACTTATTACAGTTGTATTATTTATTTCATCAGTATTTTCTATTGTAGCATAAGGGTCTATTAGAGAATTTTTTATTAGTCTTGCATTTATGATTTTTGCATATTCTTTTATTTTTCCAAATTTTCTAGTTTTCTGTTTTGTGTATTCATCTATCATAGAATTAATTTTTTCACGCATTAATTTTTCATGTCTGTATATTGCAACTAAATAAGCTATATGAGAATTAAGTCTATTGAATATCTTTATGCTTCTTCCATTGCCTTCCATAATAGGGGAAGTTTCAACTCCATTTCCAAAACTGCTTTTTCCTTCCATATATATAGAACCAGCATTTTCTATGATAACTCCTCTCTCTATTTTATAATTGGCTATAAATCTTCCAACATTATTTATATAAACATTTCCATTAATATATACATCTATTAAAGTTGCTCTATTTATAGAAGCTAATAATTTAACTTTATTATGATATCTTACCATACCATTAAGTGCATTTATTTTTATTTTTCCATGAAACTGAACATCTTTTATTCTGCTTAAGTCTACATTTTTTATTAATATTTTTTCCCATGATTGAGAAGAACAGCCTTGAGATTTTAAAAAATTTATTTCTTCATTAGTGAGATTTCTGAAATCTTTATCCTGTTTTTTAAAAATATACATAACTAAGAATCCTTCAATTATTATTTATTAATCATTATGTTAACTTTTAAAAATATTTAATTTTTTTGTAAAATTTACAAATTCGTTAAAAAATGAAAAATATTACAGATTATATATTAAAAATGAATAATTTTCTATTGTTTGTTGAATAAAAATGAGTTTTATATATTGACTTTTTTTAATATGATTTGTATTATATGTTCAATTCAATTTTTTGTATGGCAGGGATATTTTGTCTCTGCCTTTTTTATTTATAAATATATTTTTTATAATATCTTTATTTTTATAATTTATATATTAGGTGCAGATATATAAATTATATAACTGCACCTTTTTTAATTCAATTTTTTGTATGACAAGCATTAACCGTTAAAATAACAGAAATACTTTTTAATTATTCCCAGTCTTGATTTGGAGTTATTTCTAAAGATATATCAGAAGAACCATCTCCTTTTATAGTTAAACCTGCTTTTTCAAAAGTAGTTTTATCTAATTCATGTTTAGAATCTGCAGGTTTTACTGTTAAAGTAATTTTTAATGCAGTTTTTGCACTAGGTTTTGATTGACTATCTAAATTGTTTGAAATAGTTACTCCGTCTAATTTTAAAGAAGTTAATTTTTCATTTAGAGCAGTTTTTAAGTTAGCAAATGTTACTTTATTATCACCGCCAGAAGTTTTATCTTTAGCTGTTAAAGCAATTTTTCCTCCTGCAATTGTGGCATCTTTGAATTCTATAGCATCTTCTTTAGTTGCAGAAGTTACAGTAGCAAGAGCTTTTATAGATTCTTCTAGTTTTGATAATTCTACTTTTGTTTTTTGTACTTCTTCAGTACCGCCGCTTGATGGATTAGAAGGTTTAGTTGGAGTAGTTTCTGTTGTTCCTTCTGTAGTTGGTTCTTTAACAGGACTTGTTGTTTTGTTGTTACAGCTTACTGCTAATACAGCTGAAAGTGCAACTACTAAAAATAGTGTAAAAATTTTTTTGTTCATATAACGAATTCCTTTATTGAAATTTATAATAAACATTATTTCTAATGCTTATTTGAAAAATTATTTTAGAAACATTGATTTTTTTGATATGATATTCATTAAGAATTATTTGATTTTTTGTAAAGATTGATTTTTAGTTTATGTAATCTAACTTTACAAGCATATTGTTTTTATTTTTTATCAATGTTTCTAACTTTATTATACTTAAATGCTAGAGGGCTTTATATTTTATGTCAATACTTAGAAAATATTTTTTGTATAAAAATATTATTTTTTATTTATTTTTATTATTTTTTTTATCAAAATGAATGATTTCTTTTTGTTACAAGAAAAAGTAAATAATTTTTTATATCTTTTTTGAAGAACAAATTAAAAAATTAGTATTTTTAATTTATAAAATTCAAATATTAAAAAAATTATTATATGTAATATTTATTTGTAAAAGAATACAAAATATTATCTATTGTTAAATAATGTTTACTTTTTACTTTACATAGTATTTTTAAAAATTTTTCTAAAATTAAAAAAAATTATATTTTATCATTGACTTAATTCTTATATAAGTATATTATAATATTCTAATATACTTATATAAGGCGGCTAAAATGAATAAAAATAATAAAATCGATATTTCTGAAGAAGATATAATTGATAAATCCAATAATTATGATGATTGCGAAGTTAATGTTACAGATGCAAATATATCATCACTTATTCCAAAACTTCCAAATGATGAGGAATTTTCACTTTTAGCTGATTTTTTCTCTGTATTTTCTGATCCAACAAGATTAAAAATAATATCAGCATTAAGTGAAAAAGAATTATGTGTGCATGAATTATCATCATTGCTTGATATGAAGCAGCCATCTGTATCTCAGCATTTAAAGATGCTGTGGCAGGCTAGGGTGGTAAAGAAAAGAAAAGTCGGGCTTCATGTTTTCTATAGATTAGATGATGAGCATATAGAAAAAATTTATACTTGGGGGTATGAACATGTTAAAGAATAAAGAAAGACTTTTATTTTTATCAGAAATTTTTTTAGGACTTATAGTATTAGTATTACTATATAGTTTACATAATAATATACATGGTGTTGTAGAATATATTATTTTCTTTATACCATATTTAATTTTAGGAAGAGATGTATTTAAAAATGCTGCTATGGACTTTATTAAAGGAAAGTTCATGCGTGAAAGTTTTCTTATGAGTATTGCTACAGTCGGAGCTATTATACTTCATGAACTTCCTGAAGCATTAGCAGTACTTATGTTTTATAGAGTAGGTGAATACTTTGAAGATATGGCAGTTGATAAATCTAAACGTACAATAGCAGCATTAATGGCGATAAGACCAGATTCTGCGAATATTATAAGAGAAAACGGAAATGTTGAAAAAGTTGATATATCTGAAGTACATATTAATGATAATATAATAATAAATCCTTTTGAGAAAGTACCTCTTGATTCTATTATTTATGAAGGTGAAAGCTGGATTGATACTAAAGCTTTAACTGGTGAGAGTATGCCTAGAAGTGTTAAAATTAATGATGAAATTTTAGCAGGTACTATAAATGGAGATAATACTATAAAAGCTAAAGTTATAAGAGCTTATGGAGAATCATCTATAGCTAAAATATTGAAATTAGTTCAGGATTCTCAGAACAGAAAAGCTAATATTGAACAGTTTATCAGTAAATTTGCAGGTGTATATACTCCTATAGTTGTGTTTGGGGCAATTTTCCTTACTGTAATACCTACATTAATATATGGAAAAGAAGTGTTTGGTAACTGGTTTCAGCGTTCTTTGACTCTATTAGTTGTATCTTGTCCTTGTGCCTTTATGGTTGGTATTCCATTAACATATTTTGCTTCTATAGGAAGGGCTTCTAAATTTGGAATAATGGTTAAAGGCGGAGTATTTTTAGATTTGCTTGCTAAAGTTGATAAAGTTATTTTTGATAAAACAGGTACTCTTACAAAAGGAGAATTTTCTATAAGAGATATATACAATACAGGTGTATACGATGATGAAAGTTTATTAAAATATGCTGCTTATGCTGAAACTGGTTCCTCTCACCCAATTGCAGTATCAATAGTTGAGCATTATAAAAATCATCATAAAGGCATTATAAATGATAGTTTAATATCAAACCATAAAGATATAAGCGGAAAAGGTGCTTCATCAATAGTTGAAAGTAAAAATATATTGATAGGCGGAATTGATTTACTAAAACAGAATAATATTGAAATATCAGAAATCAAAGAAAATATCAATGTTCATATAGCTATAGATTCAAAATATGCTGGAGGATTTTTCATTGATGACAGTGTGAAAGATGATACAAAAGAAGCTATTGATTTATTGAATTCAATGAACATAAAAACTGCATTAATAAGCGGTGATAATGTGGGTAGAGTAGAAGCATTTGCAAAAGAAATGAATATACAATCATTCAAAGGAGGCTGTTTGCCTGAAGATAAAGTAAATGTATTAGAAGAAATGATGAAGGATTCTAAAGCTTCAATATTTGTAGGCGATGGTATAAATGATGCTCCTTCTTTGGCACGTGCTGATGTAGGTATAGCTATGGGCGGACTTGGTTCTGATGCTGCTATAGAAAATGCTGATGTTGTTATTATGGACGATAAACCTTCAAAAGTTGCTACTGCCATAAAACTAGCTAAAAAGAATCATACTGTAGTATTACAGAATATACTTTTAGCATTATTAATAAAATTTGCAGCTATTATTTTAGGAGCTTTAGGACTTGCTTCTATGTGGTTAGCTATTTTTGCTGATACTGGTGTTACTATGATAGTGGTATTGAATGCTTTAAGACTTTTATATCCTTTAGGCGAAAAAGAAGAAGCGGTTACTAATATAGATACAAAAAATTGCGATATAAAAGTAGGAAGCTGTAATTGCGGATGTGATCACTAAATAATTTTTGTAAATTAATTTAAGAGATGTGTATAATTTGAATTATACACATCTCTTTTTTATATTTTATAATTTAAATATATAAAAATTAATAATTGAAAAATATTCTATATAGTATAAAATACTACCATAAAAAAATTAAAGGTAATTATGGTTAATAGTATTATAGTAAAAAATAAATATACACTGTCAGATATTAAAGAATTAGGTTTAAAAAAATCAGATGAAAATTTAGATCTATTAATATCAATGTTTAATTCTAATAATTTTAATATAGAATTAAAAAGAGAAATAGTATCTTCTATAGGTAGACAGAAAAACGATGAAAAAATTTTAAATTTTATAAAAAATAATGTATATTCCTGTAATATTATGGAATTGGTATATCAGATGTATCGTACTTGTTTATATAAACAAAAAAATAATTATGACTTCTATAAATTAGGAGATGATATTTATAATTATTTTGATAATGAAGTTTTAATAAAAATGAAAGAATATTATGAATATAAAAGTAAATCTTTATCATCTAATACAAATAGAATTAAAAAAATAACCAAGCCTACTTTGTTATGTGGAGATAATATAAATACTATAAAAAAAATTCCAGATGCTGAAGTACAGCTTATATTTACATCTCCACCATATTATAATGCTAGAGAATATTCAAATTATAAATCATATAAAGAATATTTAAATAAAATGTTTTTAACATTAAATGAGTGTAATAGAGTTTTAGAAGACGGAAGATTCATAATAATTAATATTTCTCCTGTTATAACAAAAAGGGTTGGTAGAGAATTTGAAAGTATTAGATATCCTATACATTTTGATTTTCATAATTTATTATTAAAATCAAATTTTTATTTTGTTGATGAAATACAATGGATAAAACCAGAAGTTACAGTAAAGAATAGAAATGGAGGATATCAACAAACTAGAATGCCTTTATCTTATAAGCCCAATTGTATAAATGAAAGCATTATGGTATATCGCAAAAATTCTAATTTTTTATTAGATAAAAATATAAAAAAATATAGTAAATCATTAGCAAATGATAAAAATATTCCTATTGATACATCAAATTGTTGGTATATATCTCCAAAATCAAGTAGAGCACATCCTGCAGTTTTTCCAGAAGAATTATGCAGAAAAATTTTAACATATTATTCTTTTAAATATGATACAGTATTAGATCCATTTGCTGGTATAGGTACCTTTGGTAAAGTTGCTTTAGAAATGGAAAGATTACCAATACTATGTGAAATAAATAAAAAATATTATGATATCATATTAGATGGAGGTTTTTATGATGAAATTTGAAGATAAGATAATAAATGATACTGTAGAAAAACTTATTAATGGAGATGATTATCGTAGTGAAATAATAAATGCTATAAATGCTCAATTTTTTGATTTTTCTGTAAAGTTCTTTAAAGATATAGTTGAAGCAAAATTGAATAGTAATTCAATTGATTTAGAATGGTATAAAAAATATTTTATAGTTAGAGATGATTTGAAAACTGAAGATATAGCTATTTACGCTGGTATGAATAAAAAAACTATAAACAATATACATGGAAGTGCAACAAAAGAAATTGTGTTAGATGTATCAAAATCAAATTTTGATTATCTTACATCTTTAATAGATGAATTAAGTATAGATAATAACGATAAATTATATGTACAGATAAAAATCACATATAATAATGTATCCGTAGAATTATCATTAACTGAAAGTTTATTAGTAATAAATGCTTTGGCTACAAAAAAAATTGCTATACGCGGTGGTGCTTGGTCTTCAATTGGTAAAAAAGTAGAAAAACCATTGATGTTAAAATTATGTGAATTATGCGATGTAAAAAAGAGTAGTATTAATTCTGAAGTTTTTAAAAAAGATGGTAATTTGGATTTTGATAGAGAAGTTGATTTTAAAATCTTGGCAAAAGATAATAAATGGTTAAGATGTGAAGTAAAATTGATGGGTAAAGGAAATCCAGAATCAGCTGATGCAGTTATAGCTCGTAACTCTGATATTTTTGTTGCCGATACTTTAAGTGAGCAAAATAAAAAGCAATTATCAAAATTAGATATAGAATATTTGGAATTAAAAAATCATTCTAAAAATGATATAATAAATAAATTTAATGAAATATTAAAAAAATTAGATGTAAAAAAATAATATATAAAATATTGGAGGAAAAAGAGTATGAAACATACTTTAGAAGGGTCATATACCCCTAAAAATATTGAAGACAAATTATATAAATTCTGGAAGGAAAGCGGTTTTTTCCATGCTGTTATGGATAAAAATAAAGAACCATATTCTATAGTCATACCTCCTCCAAACGTTACAGGTGTTCTTCATATGGGACATGGTCTTAATAATACACTTCAGGATATATTAATAAGATTCCATAGAATGCTTGGAAAATGTACTTTATGGATGCCTGGAACTGACCATGCTGGTATTGCTACTCAAAACGTTGTAGAGAGAAGATTAAAAGCAGAAGGCAAAAATAAATACGATTTAGGAAGAGAGGAATTTGTTAAAAAAACTTGGGAAGTAGCTAATGATCACCATTCTACTATAATAAAACAACTAGAAAAAATAGGCTGTTCATGCGATTGGGATAGAGAAAGATTTACACTTGATGAAGGTTTAAGCAATGCTGTAAGAGAAGTATTTGTTGAACTTTACAATCAAGGTTTAATATATAGAGGAAAATATCTTATTAACTACTGTCCTAGCTGCGGTACTGCTTTAGCCAATGATGAAGTAGAACACGAAGAAGTAGCAGGTGCTTTATATCATGTTAAATACCAAATAGAAGGAAAAGACGAATATATTGAAATAGCTACTACAAGACCAGAAACTATTTTGGCTGACGTTGCTATAGCTGTTCACCCAGAAGATGAAAGATATGCTCATCTTACAGAACAAGATGTTTTAATACTTCCTATAGTAGGCAGAAAATTAAGATTAGTAAAAGATACTTATGTTGATAAAGAGTTTGGTACAGGAGCTTTAAAAATCACTC
>NZ_CALXRN010000169.1 GCF_944390595.1 uncultured Brachyspira sp.
AATTATCTGTATTAGGATGATACTTCATTATAGTATCAAGATAATCCGTATCATTGCTCATATTCAATTCTATTTTTATATCGTATTGATTATAAGTCATTAAACTTTCTTCATTTCCTGTAAAGCCTAAATCTAATCTTATAGCCCATGCTCCAAGATTATAGAAAAAGTCCAAATCTTTATAATCTATATTTAAATATTTAAATACAGCAGGCGATATATCCAAAGTAGTTTTTATTCCCTTTTCTTTGGCATAATTTATAATAGTAGAAAATTCATATATTATTTCATCTTTAGATCTATCAACTGAAAGCAGGCACATAAAACATCTTGTAAATCCGTACTTAGAAGCTAAATCTATATATTTTTTATTGTCTTCCATTTTCGAGTGGAAAGGGCAAATTGATATTCCTAACTCTCTCATTTATACTCTCCAATTTTTTATTATTCATTATCAGGTAAAGTTTTTGCATAAGCATTTATAAAAGGAGTATATATTAAGTATGATAAAAATACTAAAAGTAAACTCAAAATCATAGCAGGAATACTTAAATTAGTTGACAGGAAAGCCCCTAATGGACCAGGTGTTGTCCAAGGTACAAGAGCAACTATTTTTCCTACAATACCTATTTTTAAAACTGTATATGCTATTATAGCATTAATTATTGGAACTCCTATAAAAGGTATAAATAATATAGGATTCATAACAACAGGCGTACCAAACATAATAGGTTCATTTATATTAAATAATCCCGGTATAACTGAAAGTCTTCCAATGGATTTTAAATGTGCATTTTTACTTAATGCCATAGCTATAGCTAATCCTAATGTTGCACCTGCTCCTCCTATATATACATAAACATTAAAAAACTCACCGGCAACTACTTTAGGTAAAGCCTCTCCAGCCTGCAAAGCAGCCTGATTCAAAGCCAAATTTGATAATGTTATAGCAGTAATTACAGCATTAACTACATTAGCTCCATGTATACCTACAAACCATAATATATGTATAACTATAAGAAGCAATATTACAGACGGCAAACTATCAGATATTGATAATAAAGGAGAAATTATCTTCATTATTAAGTTAGGTACAAGTATCATCATATTTTTCTGTATTATTATATTTATTATTTGGAATAATACGCCAACAACAGCTATAGGAATTATTATCTCAAATGATTTTGCTATTGCAGGCGGTACAGATTCAGGAAGTCTGATAGTCATTTTCTTACTTACTAAAAATCTATAAATTTCTATTGATACTATACCTCCTATTATAGCAGAAAATATACCTTTGGCGTCTAAAAATCTTGCATCTAATACATTAATGTTGCTTCCTGCTTCTACAAAAAATACATTTACAAAATCTTCAGCAACTGATAAAGCATTTACTTTAGCTGCTATAAGTAAAAATGCAAATAAAGATAAAAATCCTCCTGTAATAGTGCTTAAATTATATGATCCTGCCAAAGAAAAACCTATACCATAAGCTACAAATATAGAAAGTATGCCCATACTTACATTAAATATTTGAATAAAATCTCCTGTAAAAGTTTTAGTAAAATTATCATACCAACTCATATATAAAAAATTGCTCTTATCTGTAAAAGGTAAATTAAATATTAAAAGTACAAAAGATCCTACTATTAAAAAAGGCATAGTATAAATAAATGCATCCTTAATAGCATTCAAATATATATTATTAGCTAATTTAGCTGCAACAGGTGTTATTTTCTATAAAGCTTATTATTTTATCATTCATAATGTTCTCCTAATAAAATTATAAAGTTAAACCTAAAGCAAATTCCAATATTTTGGCACCATCCATTTTTCCATAGTATTTAAAATCTATAACATCCAATACTTTGCCTTTAGAATTAGCTTTTTTTACTAAATCAGTTTTTAAATATTTAACTTGAGGCCCTAAAAGGAAGATATCATAATTGTCTATCAATTCATCAAACCTTGATACACTTGCAGCTTCTATTTCCGCATCAATATTATCAGCTTTTGCCTTGTCCTGCATTTTCTTTACTATCATACTAGTTGACATACCAGCAGAACATAAAAGTAAAATCTTCTTCATTTTTCCCTCCCAGACTTGTTATTTATATATGAATAAAGATAATCCTAAATAAAAATAACTCAAACAAAAAAATGTCAGTATTAATATGGAAATTTATTTGCTTTTTGTTTTTATGAAAAAGTATATAATTTAGGAAAAATTGGTATATAAAAAAGTTATATTTATGAATATTAAATATATAAAAGAAATATTATCATTATTATCAGCTAATTCCTACATAACTGCTGGTGAATTATCAAAACATTTAAATGTAAGTGAAAAAACTATTAGAATAAAGGTCAGAGAAATTAATTATGAATTAGAAAAACTTAATATAAAAATAGAATCTAAACCTAGATATGGTTATAAATTAATATGCGATAATTATGATAATTTTAAATCTATAGATTTTACTTCAAGTATTAATAATGATATGGATTATAGAATTAAAATTATTCTTAAATATTTAATAGAAGGAAATAATGACTATGTGAAAGCAGATAATATATGCGATTCATTAGATATATCAAAAACAACATTAACTAATATACTCAAATTAATAGAATATAATTTTAAATATTATAATATAAAACTTGAAAGAAGACCTAATTATGGTATTAGATTAATAGGAAATGAATTTGATATCAGAAATTTTATAATATGCAATTATATGAATGAAATTTTGTATAAAAATAATATCAGCAGTAAATTAATAGAAATAATTATAAATTTTATTAATAAAAACGAAATAAAATTTTCAGAAATTAATTTAGAAAATTTTATTCAATATATCAATGTATCAATAAATAGAATAAATAATAATAAATTAATATATGATTATGATAAAAGTATTATTAAAAATCTTAAAGAAGAAATAAAATTATCAAAAGAATTAATAAAGCAAATACAAAATGAAATTAATATCAATTTCAATGATGCAGAGATTATATTTATAGCAATACATATAGCTTCCAAAAGTTTATTTTCTATAAATAAAAATAATAACTCTATAATACAAGATCAATTTTATAATATAACAAAAGATATGCTTGAAATTATATACAGAAATTTAAAAATAGATTTAAGAAATAATATTAATTTAATACTGCTTTTAAATCAGCATATGATGCCTTTAGATATAAGAATAAGGTATAATATATTTCAAAAAAATCCTATGCTTAATGATATAAAAAATAATTATAGTCTGTCATTTTTATTAGCTTCAGAAAGTGTTACCATATTAAAAGAATATATCAGAAGATGAGATAGGTTATTTAGCATTGCTTTTTCAAATAGGTTTGGAAGATATGGGAGAGAGTATTAATAAAATAAATATATTAATAGTATGTGCAAGCGGTAAAACAACTTCTAACTTATTAGTAATAAAATATAGAAAAGAATTTGATGATTATATAGAAAATATTTATGTATCAGATTTAATTGATTTGAAAGATTTTGATTTCAATAAAGTTGATTATGTATTTTCTACAGTTCCGATCAATTTGAAGCTTCCTATTCCAATAGTTTATATAAGCAATTTTTTGAAGAACGATGATATAATTAATGTAAAAAATACATTTGAACATTTAAATAAAAATATTATATATGATTATTATCAAGAAGAACTATTTTCAATTGATATAGAAGGCAATACAAAAGAAGAGATAATAAAGAATATATGTATTAATATAAAAAAATATAAAAATATACCTGATAATTTTTATGAATTAGTTATGAAAAGAGAGAAATTAGCAGAAACCGATATTGGTAATTTTGTAGCAATTCCTCATCCAATAGAGGTTATCACAAGTGATACTTTTGTATATGTTGCTGTATTAGATAAGCCTATATTATGGCAGAAGAATAATGTTCAGGTTGTATTTTTGATTTCGGTATCAAATAATAATAATGATGATCTGAAAAAATTTTATCAATATACTACTAATTTTTTACTTAATGAAAATAGCGTAAAAAAGTTAATAGATAACAAAACTTTTGAAAATTTGATTTTTTTGCTCAAAAGTAATTCAGAATAAAATGAGGATTTTATGACGGAGTTCAAATATATAATTAATAATATAAGCAATATACATGCAAGACCTTTAAGCGAACTTGCCAAAATAGCTAAAGACAGCAATTGCAATGTATCTGTAAAAAAAGGAAATAATTTAAAAGATTTAAAAAAAATTATAGGACTTATACAGTTAAAATTAAAAGTAGGCGATGAAGTAATTGTTCTTATAGATGGAAAAAATGATATTTCAGAAAATATAGCAAAAGAAAATATATATAATTTTTTTAAATTAAATTTCTAATTCATAGCAATTTTATTATATTTTTATACTAGTTTTTTATATAATTCATATTACAATTAATCATTTCATAAGTTATAAATGTATATTTTATTATGAGTAATATAAATGTTATTTAATTCTACAGATTTTTTGATATTTTTTCCTATAACATTAATTTTATATTGGATATTTCCAAAAAAACTAAGATATATTTGTTTATTTATAGCAAGTTATATCTTTTATATGTTTTGGAATCCAAAGTATGCATTATTAATGGGTACTTCTACAGTTGTAACTTTTTTAAGCGGTATATTAATAGAAAAATTAAAATATAAAAGAATAGTTGTGGCTTTCAGCTTTATAATAAATATTGCAATACTTGTGTTTTTCAAATATTTTGACTTTTTACTTCAGAACATTAATATTGTGTTATCATCATTAAATATACAATTAATAGAAAAGCCTTTTGATATTATTCTGCCTGTAGGAATATCATTCTATACTTTCCAGGCATTAAGCTACACTATAGATGTTTACAGAGGAGAAATAAAATCGGAAAAAAATATTATTAGATATGCTTTATTTGTATCTTTCTTCCCTCAATTAGTAGCAGGTCCTATTGAACGTTCAAAACATCTGCTTAGTCAAATACAGAACATGGATAAAATAAAAAGGTTTGATTATCAAAGAATAACAGAAGGGCTTATTTTAATGCTTTTTGGTTATTTTCAGAAAATGGTAATAGCAGACAGAGCCTCTATATTAGTTGATACGGTATTTAATAGATATTATATTTACAATTCAAGTGAATTATTATTATCTGCATTACTTTTTGCTGTTCAGATATACTGTGATTTTGCTAGCTACTCTCTTATAGCAATAGGAACAGCAAAAGTTATGGGTATAGATTTAATGGAAAATTTCAATACTCCTTATTTTGCTAGAAGTATAAAAGAGTTTTGGGGCAGATGGCATATATCATTATCTACTTGGTTTAGAGATTATCTTTATATACCTTTGGGCGGAAACAGATGTTCAAAAATTAGAAGAAGTTTTAATATATTAATAACATTTTTAGTAAGCGGACTTTGGCATGGAGCTAATTTTACTTTTATAGCTTGGGGTGCTATTCATGGTATATGCTATTTAGTAGAAGATATTACATCAAAATTTAGAAATAATGTTTTAAATAAATTTGGAGTAAAAGTACAAAGTTTTAGTTTTAAACTCCTTGAAGTGATTATCACATTTATAATAGTAGATTTAGCTTGGATATTTTTCAGAGCTGAAACTATACATGATGCTTTCTATTATATAGAGAGAATGTTTACTAGAATAGATTTATGGCGTATATTTGACGGTTCATTATACAAGCTCGGATTAGACCGTTTTGAAATGAATATACTTATAATATCTTTGATAGTGCTTTTTTTAGTTGATTTGATAAAATATATAAAAAAAGAAACTATTTATGAATTTTTAAAAAATCAATGCTTGTATTTTAGATGGGCAGTAATATTTTTCTTACTATTCTTTATTATAATATATGGAAAATATGGTGCAGGATTTGATCCTAAGCAATTTATATATTTCCAATTTTAGGAGTTATAAAAATGAGTGAAGTTAGAAAAAACTATTACGGCAGCCTTTGTACTGAAATGTATGAGATACTGCATGAAAGAGCCCCTGAAGATGAATTAAACTTTTATTTATCTTATGCTGAAAAAGGTAAAAAGATTTTAGAACCTTTATGCGGAAGCGGAAGATTTCTTATTCCATTTATAGAAAGAGGGTTTGACATAACAGGAATAGATATGTCTAATGAAATGCTGAAAAAACTAAAATTAAAATTTCATGATGCAAAAATGGTTCATACTGATATTATGAAATATGATCCGAAAGAAAAATTTGATTATATATTTATTAGTTCAGGTTCAGTATCATTGTTTACAGATATTGATATTTGCAAACAAATTTTAATAAGAATAAAGGAATGGCTTTTAAAAACAGGTAAATTTGTTTTTGCAGTTGATACGATAAAAAATAGATGTATAGATGATAATGATTATAATATTGCTGTATCCGTCAAAACAAAAGAAAATTTTAAAATAGTACTTAAATCAAAAAATTATTATGAAGAACAAACTCAAACTCAGTTCTCACCATCAATTTATGAAATGTATAATAATACTGAATTGATTCAAAGTGAGTTTATGGATTTTCAGACGCACCTTTATAAATATGGTGAAATGGAGCAGTATTTAGAAGAAGTTGGATTTACTCAAGTTAAAACTTTTTCTTCTTTTGAAAAGGAAATTGCAGTTAATGATAAATGTGATATGTTTTTATTTGAATGTAGTTTTTTATAATTATTATAATGTAGTTGATTACTTGATAAATAATAAAAAAAAATTATAAAAAATAGGTTGTTTGTAAAATGATAAAAAACACAATAAAAATTATTTGCTTTATAGCTATA
>NZ_CALXRN010000170.1 GCF_944390595.1 uncultured Brachyspira sp.
AACTGTAACAAAAATAATTATACTTATAATAAAAGGAACTTTAAAAGACAAACTAGTTATTTTCTTCATAATAATTACCCTAATTAAATTTTATTTACATTAATGAAATTTTAATATACATTTAATTAAAATAATTTAAATATCAAAATAAAAAAAAATATATTTTTTTTAAAAAATTTTAAATAAATTCAATATTAATAATAAAAAAAATACATTATTATATAAAAATATCAAAAATATAATGTTTATTACCATTAAAAAAACAATAATAAATATTTTTTCTTATATACATTTACTGTTTATATCAGAACATAATTTATATTATTTTTATTTTTAATAATTATATAATAAACAAAATTACGATAATTGTCAGTTATTTAGTAACTTTACAATATATATATAATTACACAATTAAAAAAAGAAGATACTTCAATCAAGAAATATCTTCTTTATATATAATTAAAAAATATATAAATTATTTAACTTTAAAGAAACTCATAGCCTCAACAAGTTCTACTGCCTGATTTAATAAAGCTGTAGATGATGCTGATGCCTCTTCTACTAAAGCAGCATTCTGCTGAGTTACAGTATCCATATCAGCAACCGCCTTATTAACCTGATCTACCCCTGCCTGCTGTTCTAACGCTGTTGAACTTATATCCTGCATTATTCTAGCTGTATTTTCTATTTTTACCTGTAAATCATCAAATATTTCCTGAGACTCTCTAGCTGATTCTGTAGCTTTATTGATTTTATCATAAGCATTATCAACCAAATTAGTAATATCCTTAACCGATGTCTGAGTTGTTTGAGCTAAGTTTCTAACTTCAGAAGCTACAACAGCAAAACCTTTACCCATATCGCCGGCACGTGCTGCCTCTACTGCCGCATTCAAAGCAAGTATATTTGTTTGGAAAGCAATATCTTCTATTATCTTTGTAATATCTTTAATCTTTGTACTTGCATCATAAACTTCTTCTATATTTTTTGTAGTTTCCAAAATTATATCTCCGGCATTTTGAATAGACTCTCTGGAATCTATCATCATTTTATTTCCCTCTACTGACTGATCTGTAGATGATTTTATTGTAGAAGCCATCTCTTCCATTGAAGAAGCTGTTTCTTCCAAACTTGCTGCCTGAGATTCTGTACGTCTTGACAAATCCATACTGCCTTTTGAAAGCTCTTCGGCATTCATTCTTATTTCATCTGCTGAAGTTCGTACTTTAATAATTATATCTGAAAGCCTGTCTCTCATATCAAAAAAAGAATTAGCCAATATTCCCAATTCATCTCTGCGTTTAATATTTCTATGATCAGATGTTAAATCACCATTTGAAATTTCTTTTGATATAAGAACTAATTCATCTAAAGGTCTGGTAATAGTTTTTATATACATAGCTATTATTATAGTACATAATATTATAAAAATAGGTCCTATTATAGCTGTACGCAATATTGTATATTTTATTTCTTTATATATTTCTTTATCTGCTTTTGCAAATATAACAGTCCAAGGCATTATATCAACATTTTTATAAGCTGCTGAACGTTTTCCTTCATCTCCTAGATAATTATATGATTCTATTATGCCTTCTGATGTTGTTTTTATAATGTTATAAACTCCAGGCAAGTCGCCGCCTATACGTTTATTATCTGATGATAATATTACATTACCATCACTATTAGCAACTGTTATTCTGCCGTTAATTTTTAATCCGCTTATAAATTCATTATTTACCTTTTGCAAATCTAAATTAATATAAACCAAACCAGTTAAATTTCCATGCGAATTTTTAATTCCTCCGCAAAGAAGCAATGCCTGTCCGCCTGTTGTAGATGATATGCTTGGAAAATTATCAAATGTAAATTTATAATCATTAGCTTTCATTCTTGTAAATAAATCATTATGAATCTCTGCTATGGATTTTCCTACTATATGTTTATCGCTGCTGTCAAGCAAAACAACACCATTAGAATCTGCCAAACCTATGTTTATAGCATAAGTATTTACTGAAGCAAAAGCTTTTAATCTTCTTAAAGCCTCATTTTTTAATGCCTCATCATTTATACCAGTAATACCGTTAGCTAATGTACCTGATTGAGAATAAGTTGCTATGGCTAATAATTGCTCATGCAATACCATGTCTATCATATAAGAATATCCTGAAACTGTAGCTGTAAATCCTTCTAATGTTGCCTTTCTTATACCTCTTGAAGATGAAAATATGGAAATAATTGCTAATGTAGCTATTGTTACAAAAATAATTGAACTTATTATTACAGGCACTTTAAAAGATAAACTGTGCATTTTTTTCATTGTGAAAAACCTCTATAAAATTATTTCTAATAGAAATGTAAAATACAATGTTAATATAACAATTAAATTTTCAAAGTCAAACCAAATTTATAATAAATTTATTTTTATTTCTAATAATTATCACACTTTATTTATATTTAATAATAGTATATAATTTATTACTAATAAAATTTTTAAGAGGATTTAATTATTTTATGAGCAAATTTTTAAGTAATAAAGCAAATTCAATAGAATCATATACTCCTGGAGAGCAGCCTAAAGATAAAAAATATATAAAATTAAATACGAACGAATCTCCATATCCTCCATCGCCAAATGTAAAAAAAATAATAACAGAAAGCAGCTTTGATGATTTGAGATTGTATCCTGATCCAAGCGTAAGTGATTTAAAAAAAGAAATTTCAGAATTTTATAATGTCCATGAAAATAATATATTTATAGGAAATGGTTCTGATGAAATACTTGCATTTTCTTTTATGGCTTTTTTTAATAAAGGAGATAAAATATACTATCCTAATATAACATATAGTTTCTATTCTGTATATTCAAGTCTTTTCGATTTAAATGAGATAAAAATACCATTAAAAGATGATTTTACTATAAACATAGATGATTATAAAAATTTAGACTCAGGAATATTTATAGCAAATCCTAATGCCCCAACCGGAATACTTTTAACTATTTCTCAAATAGAAGATATAGTTAAAAGCAATAAAGATAATATAGTAATAATTGATGAAGCCTATATAGATTTCGGAGGTGAAAGTGCCGTTAAACTTACAAGTAAATATGATAATTTATTAGTTGTACAAACTTTTTCAAAATCAAGATGCTTAGCAGGAATGCGTTTGGGTTTTGCAATAGGAAATGAAAATCTTATACAGGGACTTAAAAATATAAAATATTCTTTTAATTCATATACTATAAACCGCCTTTCAATACTGGCAGGAATTGAATCAATAAAAGATAAAAAATATTTTGAAGATACTGTTTCCAAGATTATTAATACAAGAGAAAGAATAAAAAAACAATTAAAAGAATTAGAATTTGATGTACTTGATTCAAAATCTAATTTTTTGTTCATATCATATAAAAAAATATTTGCTGAAGATATTTATTTAAAATTAAGAGAAAATGGAATATTAGTAAGATATTTTAAATCTAAATTAATAGATAATTACATAAGAGTAAGCATAGGAACTGATGAAGAAATGAATATATTTATAGAAACAATAAAAAAGATAATAGGAAAATAAATATTATTTTTATATTTCTTTTTTTAATTCTTCATACTTCTCAAAATCCTTCTGAGCTTCATCATTTTTATTGAGATCTTTTTTGATATTTCCTCTTATGAAATAAGCAAAAGCATCATTAGGATTTAGTTCAAGAATTTTATTGAAATCTTCTATACTTTCATCTTTTTTATCCAATTTAAGTTTAGAAAATCCTCTATGATAATATACTTCAGAATAATTAGAGTTAAGTTCTATAGCTTTATTAAAATCAGATACAGCTTCTTCCTTCATATTTAATGAAGACTTAAAAATACCTCTATAAAAATATGCCTTTGCATAATTTGAATCTAATTCTATAGCTTTATCAAAATCTGACATAGCCTCTTCTTTCATCTTTAATACCATCTCGCAAACCCCTCTGTAAAAATAGAATTTTGAATATCCGGGGTCTAATTCTATGGCTTTACTAAAATCTAATATAGCCTCTTCCTTTCTATCAAGTAATAATTTTGAAACCCCCATATATAAATATATTTTTGCATGATTAGGGTTTAATTCCATAGCTTTATTAAATGTATTCAAAGCCTCTTCATATTGTTTATTATTATAACAATTAACACCGTCTTTATAATATTTTTCAAATGAGTTATCATTATTTGAATAATTTTCCATAAAATTACCCTCATTCATTTTATTATATAATATTTCATCTATTTAAGATATAACATTGCTTATCCACTTAGAAAGTTCATTAGGAGTAATAGCAGCAACTTTAGCTCCAATCCTTGCCAATTGCTTAGCTGCATTTTTGTCATAAGAAGAATCCGCATTATAGTCCAAAGCAGGAAGAACAAAGAGTTTTGATCTAGCTTCAATTATATCTTTTGAACTTTTATACATATATTTGTAATCATTGCTGTCATATAAATCACTTATAAGAAGAACAATAGTTTTTTCTGGTATCGTTGTTATCTTTTTGGCATATTCCAAAGCCTTAACTATATCTGTACCTCCGCCTAGCTGAACTTTAAATAATACATCTATAGGATCTTTTACATAATCGGTTAAATCAACTATTGAAGTATCAAATATAATGAGCTTAATAGATAAGTACGGAAGATTAGCAAATATAGATGCCATAATAGATGAATATATAACAGAATTCATCATAGAACCGCTTTCATCTATCAGTATTATTATATGCCATGGATTATATTTTTTTATATTTTGATTAAAATACAATTTATCTACAAATATTGTTTTATCTTCGATATTATAGTTTTTTAAATTATTTCTTATAGTCTTTTTAACATCAAGGTTTTTAAATATTTTATTTGAAGTTGAGGAGTTTGGAAGTTTTTTGCCGTAGAATACTTTTTTAATATCGCTTTCAAGCTTTTTTTTCAAATCATTTACAACCTTTCTCACAATATCATAGGCTAATTTTTTTACATTGCCGTTCATCATATCTTTAAATGTGAGAATATTTTTTAAAAGCTCCATACTAGGCTCCATCTCTTTTAAAATATTCTCATCAGTAAGCATTTCGGTCATATTGTATTTTTCCAATGCCTGATTCTGCATTATTTCAACAGTGTTTTTAGGAAATAATTTTTTTACCTTTGCAACCCAAATAGGAACTGTTAATGAACTTTTTTCCTTGCCGCCCTTAATTTTATCATCATTTTCAAAATCCGCATATCCAGATTCTTTGCCGTATTCTCTATCATACAAAAAACCTAATGCATTATCCATTTCAGAATATTCACTACTAAGCTCTATATTATCTTCAGCGAAACTCCCTAGAATCAAACGCCATCTATTTAAACTTTTATAATCTATATTATTATCCATTACTATATAATATAAATAAAATACTAAAAAATCAATATAAAGAATAATTTACATATTATTAAATATTTTGTTATATTAATTTAGAGAACATTTGAAAAGAGATGAAAACTAATATGCTTTTAAAATTCAGCTTATCAAATTATAGATCATTTTATAATGAAGCATCAATTAATTTCAGGGTACCGGAAACAGGTAATAATCCGTATATTAAACAAATTAATAATGAATATATATCTAAAGTATGTTTTCTATATGGCCATAACGGATGCGGAAAAAGTAATTTGATAAATGCTTTAAAATATATATTCTATGCTAATAACGGATATATATCATCAAGTAATGACAGTATAAAAAGACTATTAGACCCTAATATGATTTACGGAAAATATGAAAAAAGCAGATTCTATATAGAATTCTATTCTTATGATGAGCAGAGTTTATGTAAATATGAATTAATATTAGATAATGAAAATAAAACAATATATTCAGAAATTTTCATTAAAGATAATGATATAATATTTGAAAGACTTAAATCTAATATAGTAAACGGCATATTTAAATATAATGACAATATACCAAATACAAATACCGTATTAAGTTTTTTTAATGATATTCAAAACAATCATATCAATAACACAATAGATAAATACAGAGAAGAATCTAACTATTATATATCATTATTTACAAATCTTTGTTTTTTATTTCCTTTTACAAATGAAGCTGATTTTTCATCTTATGCTATAATGCATGCTTTTAACTATTTCAATAAGCATGAAGTTTGGGATACATATAAAAAGCTTCTTAATATGGCTAACATTGACGATTTAAATATTGTTGATGCTGAAAATAATAATGATTTTTCATTTGTTTTTGACAATAAAAAATTGCTCTCTAAACATGATACTTACAGCAATGATTTTGATGAAGTGGAATCGGAAGGGAATAAAGTATATGCTATCAATCTTATATATATATTATATTCTATTATGAACGGTACATTATCAGTATTGGATGAGTTCAATGCTATTCAATCTGAATTATTAAAACTTACTGTAAGTTTATTTAAAAATAATACATTTGATGATATTGAAAAAGAGACTTCTCAATTAATACTTTCCACGCATGATATAACTTTGATGAGTATGGATGATATGGAGCTTCATAATTATTTTTTTATTAATAAAGAAAATAATATGAGTATATTATACAGTACTAATGATATAAAAAAATATAATAAATCATTAAATATGAACGATCTTGAATTTGAATATAGAAAAAATAATTTAGGAATAAAACGAAAAAAAATAGAAATTCCTAAAAGTATTAAACACAATTAATTAGAATTTATAAATATATAAAGTTCCTGTATTATCATATAAAGATTCAGAAAAATTAATTTTAAATGCTGTGTTGCAGTCCTCAATAGATTTGTCAAAATATTTTTTATCGCCTGAATATTTATACTTATTGAAAAATAGAGCACTTCTATTATTAAGGGCATATATATTATTAAAATCCATTTCTATTAAATCATTATAATCTTTTAAAGCTTTTTGAAATAAATTATCATCGCCTTTTATCTTATATTTAACAGAATACAAAGTTGCTCTATTGTTTAATAACTCTGAATCTAAATAATTAGAAGACAATATATCATTAAACATCATTAATGCTTTTTCATAATCATCTTCCATTTTTTTTATTTCATATTTTATAGAATATAAAATACCTTTATTGTTTTGTATATTATCATTATTGCCGAATAATGATAAGGCATATTCAAAATACTGATCTGCTTTTTTAAATTGCTCTTCTTTATTCTCACGGCTGTATATTTTAGTATGCAGTATACCTGCACCATTTAAAGCTAAATAATTTCTATCATCAATTTGGAACATTTTTTCTAATATTTCTAGAGCTTTTTCATCTCTTGAATTTTTTATTTCATGAACAAGATTTTTATACATCTCTTCAATTTCAGCTTTAATATTATCGCTATATGAATTATCTATTACATTATTTATTTTAGACTTCTCTTTTGTATCAGATGCATTTTCTTGTTTAACTGCTTTTTGAGTATTAACATTAGCAGATGCCGAACTGAAGCTATTATTAGTAAAATTTAATACTAAAGTTAATATGAACATTAAAACAGCTATAAATAATATTGAGTATGTTGTATTTCTTATACTTTTTCTAATGGTATAATCTATAGAAAATTTAAGAGAATTAAAATGAGGAGTTACGCCTAATCTCACCTGTTCTTTAACTAAATTTGTAAATTCATTTGCTATTGTATAATTATTTAATTCATCTTTAAAATACAAGCTCATCATATCCATATATTTACTTTCTAATCTTAAAGAAAGAGAATTTGTAAAGCTTTCCAATTCATTTTTTATTCTATTAGTTGTACCAATACTATATATATTATATGTTATTGAAAATATAAGCAGAATTATTGGGAATAATATTAATACTATAAAATTCAATTTCTTAAAATTTTTTTCTTTCATATAATTTAAAGTACCTTATTTCTCACAGAAAAAAATATATATATTACATTTTAACATATTTGTTTTAAATATCAATCAATTTTATATAGTATACGCGTCTGAGAGGACTTGAACCCCCAACCGACGGAACCGAAATCCGCTGCTCTATCCAATTGAGCCACAGACGCATCAAATAATCACACTGCAATAATTATCGGCAATAAATGAAACATAGTTTAAAATCCTCTCTAAAACCTTAGATATAAAACTATAGTATAATAATATATAATTTCATATGACAGTTTTAATTAAAATGAAAAAATATGCTTAATTGAACTCCTGTATTAAAAATAATAAAATGCATCTTACATATGGAACCAGTTACCGGTATTTCTGTTTAAGAATTAAATATTATATGCATCAATATTAAATAATATCTTTTCTAAAATTAATTAAAAAAATAAATATTTATAGATATAACAAATTAGTATTAAATATAGAAACTATTTTTTAGAAGATGGGCGAAAGACGGGACTTGAACCCGCGACATCCAGATCCACAATCTGGCGCTCTAACCAACTGAGCTACATTCGCCATGTATTTTTGGAATAAAATTAAAATCTATGTGCGCCAGACAGGAATCGAACCTGTTACCTTCTGCTTAGAAGGCAGTTGCTCTATCCAATTGAGCTACTAGCGCATATGTATAAAAAATAAAAATCGGGATGATGAGACTCGAACTCATAACCCCCTGCTCCCAAAGCAGGTACGCTAACCAATTGCGCTACATCCCGTAAAAATTTTTTCTAAGTTAAAAAGAATTATATACTAATTATTTTTTTTGTCAATATCTCTAATTGTGATTTTGAATTTTTTAAATTTAAAATGAATATTTTACATTTTTTATAGATTAATCAGCTTTTTTGTATATAATTGTTAATATCAATTATTATTTGGGAGTTAATATATGAGAGATAAAGATTATTTAGAATTATTATCTAAAAAATATCCTACAATAGATGATGCTTCTGTAGAAATTATTAATCTTAAAGCCATTTCAAAACTTCCAAAAGGTACTGAATACTTTTTAAGTGATATACATGGCGAATCTGATGGTTTTGAATATTTGCTTGGAACTTCATCAGGAGTTATAAAAGAAAAAATTGAAACATTATTTAAAAATACAATCCCAGAACATGACAGAGTAGAACTTCAAATATTAATTGTAGATACTAAAAACACTATAAATAACAGATCAAATATGGATGATTTTGCAGACTGGTGCAGAATTACAATATACAGACTTATTAGAATATGCAAACTTGTAACAAGCAAATACACAAGATCAAAAATCAGAAAAAAAATGCCTCAAAATTTTGCATATATATTAGATGAACTGCTTCAGACTGATGCTGAAGAAAATAAAGAAAATTATTATTTTTCTATTATAGATTCCATTATAGAAATATCCGCAGCTGATAAATTTATAATAGCCCTTTGTCAGCTTATACGTCAATGCAGTGTTGACAGGCTTCATATAGTAGGAGATATATATGACAGAGGTCCTCACCCTGATAAAGTTATGGAAAGCATAATGACTTTTAATGAAGTTGATATAGCTTGGGGAAATCATGATATACATTGGCTTGGCGCTGCTAAAGGAAGTTTAATATGCGTGGCTAATGCTGTTCGTTTGGCTGTAAGATATAATAATTTTGATTTGCTTGAATACAGCTATGGAATTAATTTAAGATCATTATCAGCTTTTGCAAATGATGTTTACAAAGATGATCCATGCGAAGTATTTAAGCCTAATACATTAGATAAAAATATATATGATGAAGTTGATAAGGATTTAGCTGCTAAAATGCATAAGGCTATATCTATAATACAATTTAAATTGGAATGCCAGCTTATAAAAAGACATCCTAATTATGGAATGGATGACAGAATACTGCTTGACAAAATAGATTATGATAAAGGAACAATTGTAATAGAAGGAAAAACTTATGAACTTAGGGATAAGAATTTCCCTACTATAGATAAAAATAATCCTTTTGAGCTTACAGAAGGTGAAAACACATTAATACAAACCCTAGCCTTCTC
>NZ_CALXRN010000171.1 GCF_944390595.1 uncultured Brachyspira sp.
AATAACCTTGCAAATGTTAATACTATAGGATATAAAAAAGTTAGAGCTGATTTTGAAGATTTAATATATCAAAACTTAAAAATACAAGGAACTCCTGCTACAGAAGACACTGTAACACCTGTAGGACTTCAAACAGGACTAGGTGTAAAAAGTGCTGCTACTCAAAAAATGTTTGATCAAGGTTCTTTACAGGCAACAGGAAATAAACTTGATTTAGCATTAGAGGGAGAAGGATTTTTCCAAGTATTAATGCCTGACGGAAGCGTTTCATATACTAGAGACGGTTCTTTCAAAATTGATGCTAACGGACAAATGGTTACTTCTAATGGATACAGACTAGTTCCTGAAATAGTATTCCCTGAAAATTTCTTGGTAGAGCAGATAAATATATCAAGAGAAGGTGTAGTTTCTGTAAAAATAGGTGATGAAAATGATCCTGTAGAAATAGGACAAATTACACTTCATAGATTTATCAATCAGCCTGGACTTTTATCTATAGGTGATAACTTATATAAAGAAACTATAGCAAGCGGACCGGCTTTTGAAGGAGAACCTGGTGCCAATGGTTTCCCTAGAATACATCAAGGTTTCGTTGAAATGTCAAACGTTAAAGTTGTTGATGAAATGGTTGATATGATAGTAGCACAAAGAGCTTATGAGATGAACTCAAAAGCAGTACAAACTAGTGATAACTTGCTTGCTACTGTTGTAAACTTAAAAAGATAAAATAATTTAATTATTAAAATAGATAAAGGGGCTTAAAAAGCCTCTTTTCTATATATAGAGCCATAAGAAGAATCTGATTTAACATAAAGTCTAACCATAGTATTATATTCATATTGTATGCTGTCTGCATAAGATTCGCCATATTCATTATAGTTATTCCCCGCATTATAATATCTAAGCGACTTAACAACATCTCCTTCAAATCTATCTAAAAGCTTATTAATGAACCTTACACCTAGAACAATATTATCTCTTGTATTATACCTGCTTAGAGTAGGATCAACATCCTGATTTGCAATAGGTGTTATTTGACAATATCCATAAGCATTTTTTCTTGATAATGCTGTTGGTATAAAGCTGCTTTCTACTTTAATTAAAGCAACCATTAAAAGAGGGTCTACATCATAATTACCGCAAATATCAAAAACATCTTTAATAAACCAAAAATCTTGTTTATAATGATTAGAAACGTCTTTGATTAAAGTAACCCAGTCATTAGATGGAAAGGAATAATTATTAATATTAAAATTATGGGTTTCTAATGTTATACTGCCCAAAAATAAAAACATTACTATAATAGTTCTTTTCATAAAACCTCTCTATTACTATAGATAGAATAACTAAATTTTAACTATATATGTTTAAAAATAACAATTTATTTAAAAAAGTCATCTAAAATTTACAATTTAATTTTACCTTCAAAAGAATATCTAGCCTCGCCTTTCATGAAAATTTGATTATTTTCATATCTTAAAATCAAATCTCCTCCCAAAAGATGATTTAATATAATATTATCTGTGCGTCCGCTTATAAAACCAGCAGCACATACAGCCGAAGCTCCGGTTCCGCATGCCAAAGTTTCACCGCTTCCTCGTTCCCAAGTTC
Source organism: uncultured Brachyspira sp. (assembly GCF_944390595.1). Lineage (GTDB taxonomy): Bacteria > Spirochaetota > Brachyspiria > Brachyspirales > Brachyspiraceae > Brachyspira. Next base: position 1,612 of record NZ_CALXRN010000171.1, read on the forward strand.
TTTGCTTAACTTCTCCTCTGCTGATAATTTTGACAAATTCTACATTAGTTCTATTTGGGAATATATTATTATTTTCTATATAACTTCCAATATAGTTTATATCAATATTATCTATATCATCTAAAAATATAACAGCATGAGGATTTCCCATAGAAACCGCAGTAAAATTATATATTTTTCCATCTATATTTATAGGTTCATCTATTATAGGATTTTTATCTATGGTTGTTGGAATCTTAAGCCCATCAAATATAGGGCTATCCATATTTATTTCAACACTATCAACTTCGGAATCCTTAATAAATAATTTTGCTTCTAAAATACCCCTTAAAGTTTCTATTTTCATAGGATTATTTTTAGATATGCCTTTATCGTAAGCATACTTTGCAACGCATCTTACACCATTTCCGCACATTTCACTTTCGCTTCCGTCAGCATTAAACATTCTCATTCTTACATCGGCATTATCGCTTGGCATTATCAAAATAACACCATCAGCACCTATTGAATAATGTCTATTACTTAGCATAGATGAATATTTTTTGGCATCATCTGCTGTAAACTTTTCTTTAAAACAATCTATATAAATATAATCATTCCCTATACCATGCATTTTGGTAAAAGATATTAACATAATATGAAACCCTAAATATATTTTGAAACAATATTTTATAATAAAATGATAATTATGTAAATACAAAAAAGGCGATATGATTTAACATATCACCTTAAAGTCAAATGATATTAATTTCCCGTCTGATTTTGGAAAGAAGATTCAAGTCTCTTTCTTTCTCTCTCTGCCTGCTGCAATTCTGACTGCATTTTATAATATGAAGCAAGTCTCTGCTGTCTATACTCTTCTATTCTATCTTTTTCAGCATCCATACGCTTTTTATTATCTTCTAAACGGCTTCTTGTCATTGCTATACTATTTTCAACTATACCTCTAGTTTGAGAATAAGGAGTTATAAAGTCGCTCATAGTATAAGCAACTCCGGTATCAGGAAGATCGTCTCCTGTTGTATCATTGGAGAATAACTCTTCTATACCATCCATTTGTGTATCAATCTTACCCATAAATTTTTCTTCGTCAACTTGTAAGAAAGCTTTTTTTACTTTAGACCAATCCTCTCCGGCATTTCCTCTATTGATACCTATTTGGTCAAGCAAAGCTAATTCCTCTCCATATTCTGTTTCATAAGAATCCGCTACTATCATTTTTATTCTTTGAGATATTGTACTAACAAGAGCATTTCCGCTGAATACTCCCACATAATATAATTTCTTTTTCAATCCGGAGTCAGATATCTCAGGATCAAACTCAACATTTAAAGTAGTAGCTAAATCTATTAAATCAGTTCTATTCATATTTTCTATGCCGTCTCTTATATCTTTGCTTAAAGGTCTTTGAGTTGTATCATTAAGCAAATCTGTAACTTCATTATAAGCTCTTATGAAATCAACTATAGCATTAACTACACCCTCTTTATCAACTTCAACTGTAGTGGCAAATGCTTCAGGCGTTACTTTTTTGGCTGTTATATTAAGTCCGTTTACAACATCATTAAATTCATTACTTTCACTTAATACATCAACACCGTCAATAGAAGCTCTGGCATCAGTTGCTTCAGATACTAAATAGTTAGGAGCATCTTCCTCTCTTCCCATATCTTCAACAAGCAAATCTTTATAAAATATATTATAGCCTTCATTATTATTTATAAGTACAACTTCAGTAATAACATCGCCTTCTTCAAATTGACTTCCTATAGGAATATTAAGTCTTTGCCATGAAGAACTTAAAGTAGGCAATGCAAAAAATTTTTCTACTTCATCTCCAGCTTTATTTATATATTTAACTCCTATAATTTCAAAATTAAATCCTTCAGCAGTTATTGCCTGAGGAGCTTCAGCTTCTAAACCTTCTTTTGCCTTTCTTTCTGCTTCCAAAGCCTCTTTATATTTTTTAATATCTTCAAATGTTCTAGAACTATCAGCAGGAGATAATCCCTCACCATACAACTCTACATCTTTAAATATAACACTGTCTATCTTATTAAATGTAACTCCTGTATCAGGTATAGACAAATCAACTGTAGGAGGCATTATAGGAGCATCTTCATCATCTAAAGTATCGGATGCTCTTGCTGTAACAGATATGGTTATATTTTCATTAGCTTCAGCTTCTCTATGAAGAGGCATTGATAATTTATTAATGCCTTTTAATACCATAAAGTCTTTTTTAACAAAATAATTAGTAGACAAATTTTCAGACTCATCTTCCCATTTATTTATAAGTTCTTGATTAAATATATGTCCAAGATGTCTATAAGGTCTTCTTGTAAACATATTCAATTCTTTTAATATGCCTGCATCATCGCTTACAACTTCTACTATATTTTTAGAACCGGTTTTTACCAAATCTATTGTAAGAACCTGTAAATTTCTAGATTTTTGAGTTATTGTAGTTTTTACATCCTTACCGAATGCTTTATCAATAGCTTTCTGCAAACTAACCAAACTTCCGCCTGCAAATTCTATAGTCTTTTCTTCTTCTCCAACCTTTAATACTATAGTTCCTGCCGGCAGCTGATCCGACATATTATATGCTTTAGAAGAAAATTTCTGACTTGAGGCTATATCTTTTATTTCTATATCATAAGTACCTGTACTGGCAAGCCTATTAGCCGTAACTGAAAAGTAATCAGGTATTCCATCACCTGTTCCAACATAGTTTTTAAAAGGAGAACGAAATCCGTATAATTGTTTTGAAGCCTCTGATAATGTATTCAATCTGGATTTTAAATCTTCATAAGCAGAAATTTCTCTTTGATATTCTTTAGCATTATCCGCTAAATTGGACAATGTAGTACTTCTTTTGTTTACCTCTGCTTCTACAGCATTTTGATAAACCTCGTCAAGAAAAGCTCCTGTTGTTGCCATAATAGACCTCTCCTAAAATTTAAACTATATTAATAAAAACTTCCATTTATATATTTTTGTAAAAAAATATTATAAACCTATTTTTATATTGTCGGAATAGTTAAAAATCTATTAACAAATATATTTTTTATTTATCTATTATATCTTCCAAATCATTAATAATAATATCTATATTAGAAAGCTGCAAAACAGAATAATTTTTAAGTTTATTTGCTATACATAACAGTTTTTTTGTCTTTTCTACATGATCATAACTAAAAAGTAATGCAATCGGAACCCCTAAACTCACAGCTATTTTGTTGAGATTTGTAATAGATATGTTTCTTTTACCTACCTCTACACTTTGCAGATATTTTGATGATATTCCGGATATTTCTGCTATTTCAGATATAGTTTTCATTTGGGATTTTCTTATAGCACGTATATTTTTACCAACAGATAATATAAGCTCATTATCATCTCTTTTAGGAGGCAAGTCTTCTTTATTATTTTCTTCTTTATTGTCGCTAAGAATATTATTATAATATGGTTTTTTCAAATTAGTAGTTAGCATAATTTACACCCTCCATATTATTTTTATATTTTTCAAACATGCCGTTTTCTCTAAAGCTGTATACATTATTACCAGCAACTATAATATGGTCTATCATTCTTATTTCAACCATTAAAAAAGCCTTATATAAAACCTTTGTTATCTCTATATCCTCTTTAGAAGGTTTTGCTATTCTGGAAGGATGATTATGCGATATAATAACATAGCTTGCCCCAAGAGATAATGACTTTTCTACCAAATCTCTAGGATATATTGTAGCCGAATCTATAGTACCCCTAAATATATTTTCCATAGATATAAATCTTTTATTTACATCCAAACAGACTATAGAAAATGCTTCAAATTTTAATTTACCCATTTTTACTATAAGATAATTTATTAAATCTTTTTTCTTAAAATGACTAGTGGAAAGTTTAATACTGCTTAATAGATAGCATTCCAAAAGAGACGGTATATTCTTTAATAGTTCTATCTTTTTAATATTTAAGCCTTTAACTTTCAATAATTCTTCATTGGAAGCATTGACTATATTATATAAATTATAGAACCTGTAATAAAGTTTTTCTACTATAGAGTTTGCCTTATCTGATGATATACCGTTTGACAAAATTGAGGCTAATATTTGTTTTTCATTAATAAAACTAGCGTCTAAGTTATCATTATTAAAATCATTAAACATATAATCTCCTTTTAATAAATAATACAGACTATAGTTAAACAAATGTTTTTTAAAAATAAGCCATTTATTAAAGAAAATAAACAATATATATATAACTTTTTTAATTTTTTTTAAAAAATAGAAATTTTTAAATATTTATAAGCTGAATTAAAATACAAATAACTAATATATAAAAAAGTCAGTAACTAAAATCAAGTTTATTACAAGCAATAATAAAAAATACTATTTCATAGGCAGATAAGGCGAACGTCCGGCAAAACCATAATCAGCAATTTTTCTTGTCAAATCAGAAGCACTTCCATTGAGTCTTGGAGCGTATCTATTATTATTTCCTATAGAATCCAAACACCATTGATATATCTCTATATCTCCGTTAGGGTTAACTATACCAACAGGATCATACTCATAAAAATATCTTACTCCATCAACAGCAAATTTTACCTGACTATTTAAATTAGCTGTATCAGCATTAGCTTCCCATCCAAGTTCAACTGCCCCCCATTCTACTGGAGCAGGTATTCCTACAATAGCTTTCCATTTTGTAGGAACAGCAAAAGCAAACACAAGCTTAGAATAACTGTCTATAGCTATTAAATAATTATCTGTATTTACACCAGCGTTTCCTGTAAAACGGTAAAACCAAAATCTTTTAAGTCTAGAGCTTTTATTATAGCTATTAGCTGCATTGAAAGTAGGATTCATATTTTTATACATAAAATATTTTACTCTCCTAACAGGAAAACCAGCCGCTTTTGTATTGGTACCATTATAATAATATTCATTTCTTAAAGAATCATTTAATTTCCAATTATCATCTTTTATAAGCATATATCTAGGTTCATTTTTAAGCCCAAAAGAAGCAGCTATAACATAATCATTATCAAGATTAAGAGTAAAACCTCTATAATTAGGATCATTCCATTCTCCTGTTTGAAAAGGATCATCTTCAGGATTCAAATTTCCTTCTTCTCCAATATCTGGTTCTTCAGTACCTGTACCATTTTCCTTATTTTGCATTTGCTGATAATAATATCTAGGATCAAATTTACTTGAACATGCCCTTAATATAACAAGCACCATAACAATGGCTAGTATAGATAAAATAATAGTTTTCTTTTGAACTCTCTTTAAAATCTTTTTCATATAATAAAGTATAAGTTAAAAGAAATATAAGTAAACAATATATATGATAATTTTTATAATAATTATAATTTATTCTACTTAGAATTTACTAATTCCTGTCCGTTTATAGGATAGTCTGTTCCCTCTCTTATACTAAAAGATAAACTAGTATTTCCATTAAAAATTATAACATAAGTATATTGAGAATATTTTTCTGATTTAAGATTATTAAAATTAGCAGCAGTTATTGCAGGATTAATATCATAAGTTTCATCAATAGTTATTCCATTAACATTTTGAACACTAATAATTAAATTTTGCTTATCTGTATCAGTTACAGTTACAGTAATTGTTTTAGAAGTATTTTGATAAACACCTTTTCTATTTTTAAACTTTATTCCTGCCTGACCAAAAGGCGAAGTACATGAAACAATAAAGATAGAAATTAGTATTATAAAAATCTTTTTTATCATAGTTTTCATCCATATTATAGAATATAAAATATTATATATCAAAATAAAATATTGTAAAGTATAATTAATAAAAGCACAATACTTTTTAATCTATACGCTTTATTATAGTAGAATCTTTAATAAGATTAATTTTAAATGTGTATACATAAGAAACTAAATACAATAAATAATGAGGTAAAAGGAGTATATCTTATTTTATATTTAAAGATAAACTCCATTTACCTATATAAATATTATTTAATATTTTAATTTATATATTAACTTCATAGTTCCTGTTTTTTTCTCTTCACCTATCTCAGTTGATTTAAATGTTATAGTAAAATCCTTACTGCTTCCTTTAGTAAGCTCAAATCCTTCAGTATGCTCTATAATTCTATCAGCATTATTGCCATATATACTGTCAAATACAAAAGCGTCCTTTGATTTATCATATTTCAATTTTACTATAGGTGTTTCTAAATCTATCATAGCACTAGCCCATTCAGAAGTCCAGAAATTTCCGCTTGAATAAACTGTAACATTAGCATCAAGCAATAAATAGATATCTTCTTTTTCAGTATATTCTATTTTTAATTCTGAAGGTGTTGAAGTTATAGTTTTAGTCTCACCAACTTTAACACTAAATAAATCAGCAAACATAGTAGTTTTATCAAATTTATTTATAGTTACAAAATTATCCATAACTCCGGAAGAAGTATTATATCCAAATCTTATATCATAAGATATTCCAGCTAAACCTTTTTTATAATCTATACCTCCAAAGAGATAATTAGCACTTACAACATCAACATTCTGTATCTGAATCTGTTCTGCTGTTACAGCCATACTTAATTTTGCATCTACTTTAATAGGCATATAAGGAGAGCGTCCTTCTTTTTGTGTTTCTGAAGCTATTGGCCTACCTAAATCTATTGCATTTCCTTTTACTCTAGGGGCATATTTACTATTATCACCTATAGAATCCAAACACCATTTATATATTTCTATTTCTCCATTAGCTTTTACTACTCCAACAGGATCATATTCATAAAAGTATTGTATTCCATCAACATTAGCAAATTGATCTTTAGTATTTACTTCATATTTGGCCTCCCAGCCATTTTCTACAGCCTGCCATCCTGCTGGTGCATAAGGTACTATAGGAAGATTTACAGGCTTTTTCCATGAACTTGGAACACCAAAAGCAAATACTAATTTAGAATAAGTATCTATTGCTATTAAACAATTCTTTATAGAAACACTAAAAGCAGCACCTTCAAACCTATAAAAATAAAATCTGTCCAACCTATCGCTTTTATTATATGCCGAATCAGCAGCAAACAGATGATTATTACCTTTATATAAATAATATCTCATACTATTTATAGTTGTACCGCCTCCTGTTGTAGGTTCACCATCATACCAATACTCATTTTTACTCTCATCGCCTTGATTCCATTTTCCTGGAATTAGTTTATATGAGGGCCTATTTTGTTCATCAAAGGAAGCTTGTATAACATAATTATCAAAATCCATTTTAAAATTATAATCAGGATCATTCCAAGGTCTATCCCCATTATCATAGAAAGGATCATCTTCAGGATCTAATCCTTCTCCTCCTCCGCCTATATTAGGACCATCTGGATTACTGGAAGAACCACCTGAACCTCTATTATAATAATATCTGGGATTAAAATGACTTCCGCAAGACATTAAAAATATAGAAATAATTGTAATAATTATTAAATAATATATTTTTCTCATAATAATCTACTCCTACAATTACCCTTTAAAAGCCAAACCTATAGTAAGACCGAAATCTAAGGAATTAATATAATAAGATTTTAATGGAGTTGTTGGATCAAATGGCTGTTTGCCTTGATCTTTTAAAGCATCATTCATCATAGTTGCCAAACTGTCAGGCATAGTAATATATTTTGGACTATAAATATTAAATCTAGTATAAGCACCTAATATCACTTCTACTCTATCATTAACAGGCTGATTATATTCAATCATAAACTTCATACTAAACATTACTGGATTCATATTTTTTATCATAAAATCTGTTACTATTATCTCTCCGATTTCAGGAAATCCTTCCATATCAATATCTAAATATGCTAAATATTCAGGAGATAAATCAGCTATTAATTTACCGCCTATATGAAAACCTAATGCTAATCTGCTGTCAAAAAAATATGCCTTTGTACCAACTCCAAAACTTATAACCGGAGCATAAGAAATATTAATATAAGCTGCCGCAGTAATTCCTTTTATAGTATTACCAGCAACTTGTCCTGCAAATCCGCTTCCAACACCCAAAGAAGCAAAAACACTCATTCCGCTGAATTTTGACTTGTCCATTCCAAACCATTTTTCAGAACCAAATAAATAACCAAGCTCAGCCTCTCCGTCCATAGTATAGCCTACAGCTCCTTTCATATATGCTGCACCTATTTTATCTAAATCTTCTTTGCTTATTGACGGCATTGTAGCAGAACCGTTAAAGTTTGCCTTTAATGCCCAAATGAAACCTTCGTCAAAACCGTAGGCCAGCGAAAAGCTAGCTGCCATAAAAATGTAAATTAATATCTTTTTCATTAAAATTTTTCTCCCACTAATAAAAATCGACATAATATATAATATGTTTATATATAAATTGTAACCTCTTTTAATTTTAAGTAAATAGATTTTTTTGTGAATTTACAACAAATTTATAATTATGTTTATTGCAACATAATTATATCTTACATTTAATACATTATAAATAGACACTTTTTTAATTTTGTATTATTTTTAATAGACATTTTTGAGATAATGTTTATTTTATTATAGTTAATTCATACTATTTTTTATGGATTTATTTCTTTATAGTATCTTTATATTCTTTTATAGTTTTATAAGGAGTTTTTAATTGAAAATTAATTATGTTACTGTACCAGCTGAAATAATCAAAGCCTCTTACTTCTGACATTATTGAATGTTTTTCTTCTTCGTTTATATCATACTTTGGAAACATCATACCCATAGTTTGAACTATATAATATGAAAATATTTTTTTTATTGTTTCATTATCCATATTGGAATTCAAAAAGTTATATATACTTATTACAGCTATGGATTTGCACGGCTTTATATGATTATTTTCTATAACTATTCTATCAACAAAACCTCCGTCAGCAATGGATTTGGCAGACATACCTCTGTAATTTGCTGCTATAGGAATATTTACAAGAACAATAGCAGAATCTTCAAATTCCTCAGCAACTATTTTCCAATACAAAGCAGTATAAAACATAAATCTATTTCCAACGAGTAATTCATTTCTATTCTTTACCGGACTATTCCATACGCTTAATATACTTTCTACGTATGATGGTGCTATATTTTTTGATATAACTTCTAAAGGTGTTCCGTAATCGTAACCAAATAATTTTTTTATATTAATACTGGTTTCATTAGACAATGAATTTATTATATCATTTTCTAATACATCATAATCTATATTTCTTATATCTATAAAATCTCTTTTAAATACATCAGCATTATCAAGTATTATTTTTCTATTAGCCATATAAAAATAATTATCATCAGTTCCATTTTTAAGATTATATTTTATCTTATAGCCAAGAAGCTCATAAGTTAATTTACTCAAATCATCATCAAAAATATCAATAAAATCTTTAGGCTCAAAAGAATTAATACCGTCATCTTCTATATAAGTAATATTAACATTATAATTTTTTTCTTTATTAAGAGGTTCTGTACTTTTTGTACATGAAAACGCAATTACAGACAAAGCAATTAAATATATTACATTATTCAGGTATTTCACCGCTTACACCTGTGGCTTCAATTTTTTCAGTTTCTATATAATATTTTATTTCTCTAGCCCTTACAATACTCTCTTTTTGCTTCAAATAAGGGCTTTCTCCCCAAAGTCTTAAATATTTTTCTTCATCAAAATAAGTAGCCCAAGCACTTTGAGATGTCATATCCTTACCTTCTACAAGTACATTTCCATTAGCTCTAAGTTTTTCTTCATCATTAAACATCTGCATAGTTACAGAGCTTATTTTCATGCTTCTATTTTCAACATAAGCTATAGGATTTCCGCTTACTGTAGCAACTTTTGTATCAGGGTCTAAATGAAGCAAATCACCCTCTAATGATATACTTTCATCATAATCAATCATTACAACATCATTATGGAATATTATATCTTTAAACTCAGCATCTTTTTTATATTCTATCCACTCTCCAAAAGCTATAATTCCTCTGTCAGGTATTCTAACAGAAGGGTCCTGATACATATAAACATGCTCATTATCTATTTCATATTCTATATATCCGCCCTTAAGTATCATATTCTCTTCATAAAAGAAAGCAGTAACATTTCCATAAGCATATAAAGTACGTGTATTATTATCTTTTCCGCCGTATTCATTCAAAAATAATCTGTCAGCAACTATAATATTATAATTACTAACATTGCTGTTTTTTTTATTGGTTTCAGAACTATTTATAAAATTATTAGTTTGAAGAACATAAACTTTTCCTCTTCCCATAACATTTGCAGTAGCATTTTTGGCATTATATTCCAATATTTCACCTTCAAGTCTGTCGGCACCTTGGTATATTCTAGGATTTCCAGTTAATACAGATATTTGAGTATCCATATCATAAACTAAATTATCTGCATATCCGTCTGTTTGTCTTTTGGTTTCTCTATCAACATGTGTAAGATGAACATTGCTAATAGCTCTCGCAATAGGTGTATTGAAATCTCTTTCCATAAAAGAACTTCTTATAGTCATATTATTAGTAGGAGATCTTAATACCGGTTTATTTTTTACATAAGCATATCTTGTTTTTCCATTATAGCTAGCATATCCGCCTGATATAGTAGAACCATTTGTTTTGCTTAATAATCTTACACCTCCGCTGAAAGTTGCCAATTCTGTTTCCTGATAAAACGTCATAACATGACTGGTAATAACGGCTGAAGAATCCTCCATTTTAGCGTTGCCGGTATATTGAAATACTTTTGTTTTATTGTTGTAAGTAAATTTATCCGCACTTCTTCTTGACTGCTGAGCTACTGAACATAAAGCAAATATAAATAATACGGCAAATACAAAAAACAATCTATTATTCTGCAACTGGAACTCCTATAGCATCGCCTTGATCGGTTTCATTATAAACTGTTATATGCTCTAATCCCAAATCGCCTTCCATACTGCTTCCTGTAAGCCAGCTTCCATCCTCATTCTCTATACGCATTGGTACAGGACTTTTAACATATTGTTTTTCATTATCCCATTGCAAATGTTCTGTATAAAGAATTGTATTATTTGAAGATTTTGCCACTACATTCGTATAAATTTGCACATAAAATGTATTTTGATCTATAGTTACAAATTGTCCTGATATACTTGCTGCTATTGTGCTGTTGGAATCATAAGTGTATGTTCTGCTGTCAAAAAGCTCCACCATTTTTTTCTGATTATAAAATTTGGCATTTGTTGCAAAAGAATCAAGCTGTTTAAAATTAGTATCATAACTCTCTCTCCTAAAACCATAAAATTCCATCTCAGGAGGAGGAACAAAATTATCATCTACATTTTGATTACCAATATTATTAAAATTTGTACAGGAAACAAAAAAAGATAATAATATAATAGTACTAAAAATTTTTAATAACTTCATTATAGATACCCTTAGCATGCAATATCATATCAATAGCCACCCTAACAGCACCATGTCCGCCTTCCCTATTAATCACTATAACAGCAGCTTTCTTAGCTTCATCTACAGCATCTTTAGGAGCAAATGATACGCCTACATATTTCATAGGAGATAAATCTATTAAATCATCTCCAATATATGCTACTTCCTCCTTTTTTAAACCGTATTTATCCATTAATGTTAAAATAGAAGGCATTTTATTTTCTTCGCCAAGAATCAAATCTTCAAATCCATGTTTTCTAAACTTATCAAATCTCACTTTTATTGCATTAGAATTACTGCCTGATATTACAGCCACCTTAATATTAGATTTTAATGCCATAACAACACCCATACCATCTTGAGTGTGAAAAAATTTACTTTCTACTCCATTATCATCAAATATAAGTCTTCCATCTGTCATAACACCGTCTATATCAGAAACTAATAATTTGATTTTTTTTAATTTGCTTATATTGAAAAGGTATGAAAAATAATCTTTTAGATTCATTTATAAAGTCTTTCAGGTCATTTTTGGGGCTTACAGGACTCGAACCTGCCCACCCGGTTTAGGAAACCAGTGCTCTATCCAGATGAGCTAAAGCCCCATGCAACAAAAAATCGGAGAGTGTGGGACTCGAACCCACATGGGTGTTAGCCCGGCGGTTTTCAAGACCGCTGCTCTACCAATTGAACGAACTCTCCAAAACTAAATATGCTATACATTATAACATATAAAAAA
>NZ_CALXRN010000172.1 GCF_944390595.1 uncultured Brachyspira sp.
CTAACCATACTGGAATGTAAATAAGAATTAGAAAGTCTGTCCTGCGGAGTTATACCATGTTTCTAATCTAACCATACTGGAATGTAAATTTAGAATCTAATCTTCTTAAAGGCAAATTACGATTTGTTTCTAATCTAACCATACTGGAATGTAAATTATATTTAGCAAGTAAAAGTTTTGCCCCTGTCTATCCGTTTCTAATCTAACCATACTGGAATGTAAATTTCAAGACATTTTATAATTAATCGTGGTCTTGCTATGTTTCTAATCTAACCATACTGGAATGTAAATTCTCTAAACTCATACCATTCACGTGCATCGATTCCCGTTTCTAATCTAACCATACTGGAATGTAAATTGTATTTTAGCAAAATCAGTCAACGCTTGTTTTTGAGTTTCTAATCTAACCATACTGGAATGTAAATTAAGTTTCTCAATGCTACAAAAAAAGTACGATATGTGTTTCTAATCTAACCATACTGGAATGTAAATCGATAAAAAAAAAATGAGAAAAAAAAAGCAAAAAAAGTTTCTAATCTAACCATACTGGAATGTAAATACAAGCACAGAAGAGATTAATAAAAACGGTAGAATAGTTTCTAATCTAACCATACTGGAATGTAAATCGGGGTTGGAACAGGAGATGAAATAATATTAAATGCGTTTCTAATCTAACCATACTGGAATGTAAATCTTGAATTAATGAGTAGAATAATAAAGCTAGTTAGTGTTTCTAATCTAACCATACTGGAATGTAAATTTTGCTTTATACTGTTTGAAGCTATCACCTAATATTGTTTCTAATCTAACCATACTGGAATGTAAATATGAATACTTTACCACACGTGATGCCGGCAGATTTCGTTTCTAATCTAACCATACTGGAATGTAAATTTTTAATTAACTTAAACCATAAGTCTGCAAATTCGAGTTTCTAATCTAACCATACTGGAATGTAAATAATGCTGAACAGTCTTTATTTATCTTAAAACAAAAAGTTTCTAATCTAACCATACTGGAATGTAAATTGTTTAAGATATAGTAATTTAAGTAATGAAGATAAAGTTTCTAATCTAACCATACTGGAATGTAAATCAAAATAATTATATTTATAATAATAGTGCTTTTTTTGTTTCTAATCTAACCATACTGGAATGTAAATAGATGTAAGTGAACAAGCTAATACTGATGTAAGTAAGTTTCTAATCTAACCATACTGGAATGTAAATTTTAATATCTTATCTAATACAAAATCATTGCTTAAAGTTTCTAATCTAACCATACTGGAATGTAAATTTTATTAAACGGTTTCATTATCTCCGTATTCAATATGTTTCTAATGTAAGCATACTGGAATGTAAATTTTGTTAACTTGTGTAGTAGATAAATCTAATATATTGTTTCTAATCTAACCATACTGGAATGTAAATATGCAACAATTTCCTATAAAACACGAAAGTTTTTATGTTTCTAATCTAACAATACTGGAATGTAAATAAAAATAAAAAAGTTACATTACTGTAATTATTAATAGTTTCTAATCTAACCATACTGGAATGTAAATTGATAACTAAGCCATACAAATGCAGGATTAAATTGGTTTCTAATCTAACCATACTGGAATGTAAATTTTTCTTTTGAGATTTTGTCAAACCTGAATCATCAAGTTTCTAATCTAACCATACTGGAATGTAAATAATATTAAACAGTATGCTGTAGGCGATTATTATGTAGGTTTCTAATCTATCCATACTGGAATGTAAATATGAAAAAATCAGAACTATATTGTAAAAGCACGAAAATCCATACTGGAATGTAAATGTTTATACTTTCACAGTAAAAGGAACATTAGCGGTAAGTTTCTAATCTATCCATACTGGAATGTAAATTTTTATGCGGCAGGGGATTTCCCCCCCCTCAAAATAAAGTTTCTAATCTATCCATACTGGAATGTAAATTTCTACTTTATCAACATTTAGCTTTCTTTTCTTTCCGTTTCTAATCTATCCATACTGGAATGTAAATTACAACATTGACAATCTTAAGGACTTTTTTAATCCAAGTTTCTAATCTATCCATACTGGAATGTAAATGTTCAAAAAGGAGTTGCAAAAAAAGAGGTACCACGCGTTTCTAATCTATCCATACTGGAATGTAAATGTATTTCCTTGATATATGTTATCCATTTTTACCTCCGTTTCTAATCTATCCATACTGGAATGTAAATTTCTCATTTATGATTTTAGAATATATTTGAATGATAGTTTCTAATCTATCCATACTGGAATGTAAATATACTTTAAATGTACTGCTAAATCAAGTATTAAATGGTTTCTAATCTATCCATACTGGAATGTAAATAACTACATCCCCGATTGGATAGCGAAAAAAATAGCAGTTTCTAATCTATCCATACTGGAATGTAAATTTTGCTGACAGTGTTCTCCATGCGTCCACTTCGTTAGTTTCTAATCTATCCATACTGGAATGTAAATGCAATATTATTTGCTAAAGCCTGCCAGTTATCTTTTAGTTTCTAATCTATCCATACTGGAATGTAAATGTTATTTCGCCTGTGAGTTTTACCCTCCCATTATTTGTTTCTAATCTATCCATACTGGAATGTAAATCATTACAATAGTTATCGCAAGCCCTTCTTCTATAGTGTTTCTAATCTATCCATACTGGAATGTAAATTTGTATAGCTATTTGACTGCCTTTATTTAAATAACTGTTTCTAATCTATCCATACTGGAATGTAAATATTTACTACTTGTAGTTAATTGTCTAAAGTCTTCTAGTTTCTAATCTATCCATACTGGAATGTAAATGTACTACCTTGAAAGTTTTTTGACCTCTCATAGTATGTTTCTAATCTATCCATACTGGAATATAAATAAATAGTACTTTTCAAAATCTTGTAGGTAGTTCTACGTTTCTAATCTATCCATACTGGAATATAAATGACGGTAGTTCTGGTACTACTAATGTCGATTTGAAAGTTTCTAATCTATCCATACTGGAATATAAATCACACGATATCATTTCTAATACGCATCTCATTATATGTTTCTAATCTATCCATACTGGAATATAAATTATTGAATATAACTCTCATCGTGACATCGTAGATAGGGGTTTCTAATCTATCCATACTGGAATATAAATTATTGAATATAACTCTCATCGTGACATCGTAGATAGGGGTTTCTAATCTATCCATACTGGAATATAAATATCTTCTTTCATATTTAACCAAATGATAAAATTATCGTTTCTAATCTATCCATACTGGAATATAAATACAGCTAGGTGAGCCAGTCGCTTTACCTATCACAGGGTTTCTAATCTATCCATACTGGAATATAAATAGAGTATAAAGTGAAGCACCAGTAGTATCAGATCTAGTTTCTAATCTATCCATACTGGAATATAAATAGTGGTCAATTACATGCTAAAGCTGTTGCTAATTTTGTTTCTAATCTATCCATACTGGAATATAAATAAGAATACGAAAAGGAACAAAGAAAGCATCTACTTTGTTTCTAATCTATCCATACTGGAATACATATTTTATATTAATATTATACAATAATGAAAATTTTATATTCTACCTAAAAACGTATAAAATGTATTATATATTACTTTACATTTACTTTACATTACACTATTTATTGTAAAATTTGTTTAAACAAACTTTACAAAACTCCGATAATATGTTATACTTTAAATATAAGGATATGATGAATACCTCTTAAAAAACAAATTAAGGAGGAAATATATGAAAAAATTAGGAATTATAACTTTAGTATCTACTTTTATTATGAGTGTTAATCTTTACTGCTTTGATTTAATTGAAGATACCTTTGATTTTATTTTTGATGATTTAGCTAAAATAATAGGTATAGTTGTAATATTGGCAGTAGTTATATACTTTTTGAAAAAATATATAAAAAAAGATAATAGCTCTGATAATTAATGTTATATAAATAGGGGGAAAGTAAAATGAAAAAATTAGGGCTTATGAGTTTGATATCTATTTTAATTATGTCATCTAATTTATATTGTTTTGATTTAATAGATGATGCTTTTGATTTTATAGAAGATATCGGAAAATTAGTCGGAATAGTTTTGATGATATTAGTTGTAATGTACTTCATCAAAAAAGTATTAAAAGATGACAGAACTACAGGAAGAATAAAAAAATATGATGACAGAGATTATGACGACTATGATGATAGAGAACGCAGAAATTTAAGAGATGACAGAGACTATAGAAGAAGATCTGATGATTATGACGATTACGATGATTATGATAACTATGATGAAAGAAGAGATTATAGGGATTATGATGATAGAAACGATAACAGACCTAGAAGAGAAAAGGTAATAGATGACAGACAATATGAATATGATATGAGAGATTATGAAAGAAGAGAAAAAAGACTTCCTAATAATATAAACAGTAATAATAATATAGATAAAAGAGAAAATGATTCAAGATACGAAAAAGTATATGAATTAAAACCTGAATATAAACTGAAGTCTGATAATAATAAAAGAATAAGATAATCTTTTTAAGATAAGGAGGCATTTATGAAAAATAATATAATGGCTATCGCAAAATCAAAAAAGTTTATGGTTATTTCTGCTACTATTGCTTTAGCAGCATTACTAATAATGGCCGGTAAATTTTTAGGTATACATTATTATATGTTCTATCTATTTTATAACTTAGAAGATGTTGCGGAAATAATACTAAAATTAGGAATTTTCATTGCTGTAATATCAATATTAATAGCTTTTTTCCTTAAAAAAGACAATAATAACAGAAGTGATAATAATTCTGTTATAAATAGAGAAGAAAATACTGAAGAAAAAAACAATGTTAAATCAGGAAAATTATGGCTTATACCTATAATAGTTACAATAGCTGTGTTATTATTATTATTTCTTGCTCCAAGATTTTTAGTTCCCGGATTTTATGGGATGTATATGCTTCATAATTTAGATGATATAATAGAAGGAGTTTTCCAGTTAGCTATTAGTGTTGCTGTTATAGTATTTTTGGCAGTATTTTTTAAGAAGATATGGAATAAACTTTAATATATATTCTAAGTAGAAAAATTAAGGGTAGAGTTTTTAAGCTCTATCCTTTTTATTACAATAATAAATCCTACATTACCACAAGAAAATACAAATTTAGAATGTAATTCAATTATAAAATACGTTTATCATATGTTACATTTAGTATAAAATTTATCAATTTTTCAATCCGTAAAATTTTATGCCATAGCCACGAAAAGCTAAAGTGCAATTTAAAAAATTACAAGATATTGTTTTAATAAAAGGATTATTAGTTTATAATAAATTTTATAATATATATCAGGAATCATTTATGAATAAAGAATATATTAAAGCTGTAAAAAATTATATTGATGAAATAAACTCAATCAAAGAAAAAGGCTCTTCCAATGAACATAGCTATAGAACCCCTTTAGAAAATATGATTAAATTTTTTGCAGTTAATATATATCCAAATAAAAGTATAAAAATAGTGCAGGAATCAAGCATTGATGATGAAGATGATAAAAAAATATTTCCTGATTTTACTATAGTTAATGAAGATGAGCAGCTTATAGGATTTATTGAATGTAAGGATACAGACTTTGATTTGAATAAAGCTATTAATGGAAAAGGTGCTTATAAAAAATATAAAGAACAGTTAATAAAATATTTGTATATTCATAATAATCTAATATTTACTGATTATATTAATTTTATTTTACT
This sequence comes from uncultured Brachyspira sp., assembly GCF_944390595.1. Taxonomy (GTDB): domain Bacteria; phylum Spirochaetota; class Brachyspiria; order Brachyspirales; family Brachyspiraceae; genus Brachyspira. Next base: position 5,791 of record NZ_CALXRN010000172.1, read on the forward strand.
TTCAAAAGAAGATGACGGCAATATTATTATAAAATATGATGTATGCATTTATGATGATGAAGAGAAAAAGAAAAAAGATAAGGAAGAAGAAAATTATAAAAAACTTATAAATATATTTGATATGTTTTTTATGAGTGAAGCAAAAGAGATCGATAAAAAAGATTATTTTCTTTCGCTTTTAGCTAGAAGAACAAAGATTTTGAGGGACTTTATAAATTTAGAATTATTAAATAAAGAATCATATTTAAGCAGAGATGTAAAAGGATTATTTGAAAGCACTTTATTTAAAGATTTGAGCGATAAAGATTTTGCTGATGCCTTCTCACAGATTATCACTTTTTCATTACTTTTTTACAGACTAAGCAAAAGAAAAAATGTTGATTTAAACAGTTTTAAAGATATGCCTGATTATATACCAATATTTAAAGAGTTTCTTTTGAAAATAGATATAAACTATTTTAATAATAATGGTATATTTTATTCTATAGTTTCAATAATGAATGCGGTTAATTCTTATAATGAAAATATATTTTACGGCGAGCTTTCATATAAAGAAAATCATGATAAAGAAGACCCATTTATATATATGTATGAATATTTCTTGAAGGAGTTTGACGAGAAAACAAGAAATGCCAGAGGTGTATTTTATACACCTATAGAGGCGGTGAGATATATTATAAAATCTATAGATGAACTTTTGAAAGATAAACTCAATATAAGCGAGGGACTTTACGGAGAAAATGTGCATATACTTGACTTTGCAGCAGGCACTGGAACATTTATGCTTGGGGCTATAGAGCTTGCATACAGCAATGCCAAATCAAGCGGTATAGGAGGCGTATGGGAAAAAATAGTTTCAGAGTTTATATTGAAAAGACTTTACGGCTTTGAGTTTTTAATAGTACCTTATGTATTGACACACTTTAGAATACATGAATATTTGAAAGATTTGAATTATGATTATAAGAGCAGGGAAAGACTGCAATTATATTTAACTAATACTTTGGATAATAGTGCAGGCGGTTATGTGGCAATGTTTCCGAATATGAAAGCTGAAGCTGATATGGCTTATAAAATAAAAAATGAAGAGCCTATACTCGTTATAATGGGCAACCCTCCATATAATTCAAAATCAGAAGAAATAAACTGTAAGGAATGGATAATAAATTTACTTAAAGATTATAAGCAGAATTTAAACGAGAAGAAATTAAATTTAGATGATGACTATATAAAATTTTTAAGATTTGCACATTGGAAAATGGAGAAAAGCAAACAGGGCATAATAGGTGTAATAGTAAATAATTCTTTTATAAGTGGTGTTACACATAGGGAAGTGCGTAATCAGCTAATGAAAACATTTGATGAAATATATATTTTTGATTTGCATGGCAATATGAATAAGGGAGAAAAATGCCCGGACGGCAGTCAGGATTTTAATATTTTTAATATAAAAGATGTAGGTGTGTGCATAGCATTATTCGTAAAGAGCGGAATAAAAAATAATAAAAATAGAGGAGTATATTTTCAAGAGATTTTCGGAACTAGAAATCATAAAAAAGAATATTTGATTGATAAATCTGTAAACATAGACAAAGAAAATAAAAAATGGAAAAAATTGGAAGATGATGAAAAATGGCATTGGTTTACTGAAGTAAAAAGCAATGAAAAATATTTAAATGATTTTAAAGGTTTGCATGAGATTTTTGAAGTATTTGGAAGCGGAGTAAAAACAGAAAGAGATTATATAACTATTCATAATACAAAAGATGAAATAAAAAAAGTAATATTAGACTTTTATAACTTAGATATTGATAAACTCACGGAAAAATATAACACAAAAGATTCTAGAGATTGGAAAGTGTCTTATGCTAAAAAAGATATATTAGAAAAATATAAAGAATATTCTTTTAATTTAATTACAAAAATACATTACAGACCTTTTGATTTTAGATACACTTATTATACAGGAAAATCAAAAGGTTTTTTGGGTACACCATCAAAAAAAATAAGTTACAATATGATTAATAAAAACAACATAGGTCTAGTTTTCCCACGACAAATAGCTGGTGGATATGGTTTTCAACATGGCTTAGTATCAAATTATATTATAGATGTATCAACAGGTGGTGCAAAAACAGGCTCTGAAACATACTTTGCTCCGCTTTATATTTATGAGGATATTGATTCTTCTACCGATTTAAATTTTGATGAGGAGTGCAAGCCTAATTTTAAAGCTACCTTCTTGGATTTCATCAAAAAATATTTAGGGGGGTCTATCATCAAAAGTGAAGACTATCCGCACAAAATACTCTCCTATATCTACGCCGTGCTTTATGCTCCTACATACCGCTCCCGATACAAAGAAGATTTAAAATACGATTATCCGCATATTCCTTTCACTGATGACAGCTCTTTGTTTGATTCGCTTTCCTCTTTAGGTTCTGCCCTTATAGATTTGCATTTGCTTAAAAAAGTGCCTGCTCCTTCTTCCTCCTACCCTATTTCAGGCGATGACAATATTGATTTCTGCAAGTTTGAAGATAACAAAATAAAAATAAACTCCTCCCAATATTTCGACAACATCAGCGAAGAGGTGTACAATTATTCAATCGGAGGTTACAAGCCTATAGAAAAATATATAAAGGCTCGTGAGACTCTCACTCTTAACGATATTATGCATATACAGAAAGTTATTAGCGTTATTGAAAAAACTATTGAGATTCAAAAGAGTATTGATGAGGTTTATAGAAAGATTGATAATTAAATAAAAATCAATAATCAAAAGCATCCTCATCTATATCCATATAATTTCCTGCATAGTTTGCTTTTTCTTTTATAAGCATTAAACGTTTTGGAATTTCCATCAAAAATGATGAAGGTATCTGCTCCATTATGCCTGTATTTACTCTTCGCCTTTTTGAATAAGTTAAATAAAGCTTTCTCTTAGCCCTTGTTATTGCCACATAAAAAAGCCTTCTCTCTTCATCAATCCCGCCTTCCTCTTCAAGTGAAAAATAATGAGGAAAAACCTGATGTTCTAATCCCGTAATAAATACAGCGTCAAATTCTAATCCTTTGGCATTATGAACTGTCATTAATGTAATAGAATCTTCTTTTTCATCATTTGTATTTAAATCTCTGTATAAAGTATTTTCTTCTAAAAATGTTATGAGTGTTGCATTATTCTCCATAGATTTATAATCATAAAAACCTCTGAAAAGCTCTTTTATATTTTCTTCTGCTGTTATAACCCTATCGTTTCCATCGCTTTTAAATATTGAAAAATAATCTATTTCCTTTAAAAATTCAAAAAATATATTTTCTATATTTATACCATCTTCATTTACAATATCATTTTTTATTTTTAAGGCATATTCATTTATTATATACTTGTATGCTTTAATATTATTAACAGCCTTTTTGCTCAAATTAGAATCTTCCAATATATCAATAGCATCAAATAATGATAATTTTCTGGAATCAGCAAAAGTTTCAAAATTGGCAAAAGTTTTCTCCCCTATAGCTCTAGGGGGAGTATTTATTGTACGCCTTACGCTAAAATTATCATTAAAGCTAGTCATAAGCCTTAAAAAAGAAATAGAATCTTTTATCTCAATGCGTTCAAAAAATCCAACACCTCCGACTATTTTATAATTAATAGAATGAAGTCTCAATTCTTTTTCATAAGCTCTTGACTGACTATTCGTTCTAAATAATATAACAATATCTTTAGCCTCAAATCCATTATCAAATAAAGACTCTATCTCATTAACTACGCTTCTAGCCTCTTCCAAATCACTATAGCAAATCCAATTTTCAATTTTAAACTCATTAGGTTTATTTGAAAATACATTCTTTTCATGTCTGTTTGTATTATTTTTTATAACACTTAAAGCAGCTTCAACAACATCTTTAGGACATCTGTAATTTTCTTCAAGACGTACTATTTTAGTATTAGGATAATCTTTTTCAAAATCAAGTATATTCAAAACATTCGCACCCCTAAAAGCATATATACTCTGATCATCATCACCTACAACAGTTAAATCATTTTCTGCATCCTGAGTCAATAATTTTATTAATTTATACTGCTGAGGATTAGTATCCTGAAACTCATCAACCAAAATATATTTAAATCTGTTTCTGTAATAATTTAAAACAATTTTTTCCTGTTCAAATAGTTTTATAGTGTTTAATATAAGATCATCAAAATCCATTACATTTTCATTAAGCTCATATTCTGTATATTTTTTATAAACATTCTCAAAAATATCCCTATCAAAAACAATACCGTCTTCCATTTCATTTTTATTAGCTGAAATAAATTTCATAATCATTTTAGGTGTTATACTTTTAGGTACAGACTCTTCTTTCATTATTTTTTTTACAATGGATAATTTATCTCCTTCATCCAAAATAAGAAAATTAGATTTATATCCCAAACGATGAGCATTCTCTTTTAAAATCCTTAAACATGCAGAGTGAAAAGTTCTTATAAATAATCTGTTAGGCTTAATATCAGGAAGCAAACTGCAAACCCTCTGCTTCATTTCATTGGCTGCTTTATTAGTAAATGTAACAGCAAGTATATTTTCAGGCGGTACTTCAAGTTCATTAATAAGATAAGCAATTTTTCTAGTTATTACCAAAGTCTTGCCGCTTCCAGCACCTGCTAAAAGAAGCAAAGGACTTCCTGTAT
>NZ_CALXRN010000173.1 GCF_944390595.1 uncultured Brachyspira sp.
AAGATTTATATAGTAATTCTGAAAAAGATAAATATATATCAATAAATGCTGATAAGGAAGATATAGAATCATTTATAAATATATTAAATGACTTTTCTGTTAATGGTTCTGAGTATGATTTAGCTGATATGTGTGATGATGAAACTATTAATAATATTGCAAAAAAGACAAAATATATAGCAAATGAAATGTCAAAATTTATAAATTAAAATTTAACATATAGACTTTACATAATTTTTTTATTAAAAGTTTTATTTTAATATATTGAGATTTTTACATTTAAATATACAATATATATATAATAAAATCAGGAGTATATATGAGTATAGGCTCTAGCAGAAGCAAATTAGAAGATGGAATAAAATTTTTTAGAAATGAAAATTATAAAGAAGCCATAGATTCATTAGAAAAAATTTTCTCAGAAAAAAATGATGTGGAATCAGGATACCATTTAGCATTAGCCTATGCACAAATTCAGGATTATGATAATACTCTTGAAGTATTCGACAAAATAATGAGAAGATTGGATAATCCTCTTAGGCTTATGCAGGCACATATTATTGTCGGATATATTTATGCAGTAAAAGAAATGTATGATCTTGCCGAATTTGAACTTATAGATGCTTTATCATCTGGAGTGGAAAATACTCAAATACATGCGGCATTAGGATATGTTTATTATAAAAAGGGAAATATAAGAAAAGCTATAGAACATCTAAAAAAAGCAGTAACTCTTGATCCTAAAAGTGCCAATGCTAGAAACTCGCTTGGCTTTATTTTAGCAGATACTGGTACAGATGTAGAAGAAGGAATAGAAGAGATAAAAAAAGCTATAGCAATAGATCCTAATAATCCTGCATATTTAGATTCTTTAGGATGGGCATTTCTTAAAAAAAATGATTTGGTACATGCTAAAGAATTTTTAACTAAAGCATTTGAATTGGCTCCAACAAACAGAGATATTAAAGAACATTTACTTCAGTTGGATCAAGCATCATATAAAAAATAAAATCTTAATTTAAAGGAAGTCTATGAAATACATCATTACAATTATTTTTTTAATTTCAATATCTTTATACGCAGAATATGATTTTCAATATACAGGCAGTATTATAATAAAAAGAGACGGCAAAGATATTAATACAAAAGGATTAGATAAAGTAAATGACAATGATATTATAGAAACTAAAAAGAAGACTTCAGCGGAAGTAAAAATAAAAAATAAATATTATTATATAGCTCAAAACAGCAAAGTAAAAATTACTGAAAAAGGTGCTGAACTTATAAGCGGAGCAGTTTATACTAGAAATAATAGCTTTGATTCTTTAAAAGATTTTGAAGTTTATGACAGCAATTTGCAAATATATGCTGATCCTTTCCCATTTTATGCAGGAAAAGTTTCAACTATATTCATAACATCTAAGGATGATATAAAAATAAAATCTTCAAAACTTTTAGGAAGTGCAAGACCAATAGTGAAATTTTTTGAAGTTAAAGATGCTGATGAAAAAATGAAAGTATATAAAAGCATATTCGGTATATATGTAGGTGCTCAGGATGAAAAATATCAATTTGTTTCAAATATAGAATTGAATGATAAAACAGTTCTTGATGTAGCTTTAAACATAAAACTAGATTTTACTCCTCCGCCTCCTAAGCCTAAGCAAATACCAGGTGTTACTTCAACTATGAAAAATATTATAAGTAATCCTCAAAAATCAAAAGAAGAAAGAGAATTGTTAAACGGCAAAATTTACGTAAGCTATACTCCTACTAATTATGCTGATAAAGTTTATATAATGCCTTCTCAAGGAAGATATTCTTCAGGATTCGGAGCATTCAGAGGATATACAAAAGACTATGCTAGATATCATCAAGGATTTGATATAGCAAATACAAACGGTACTCCTATAATTGCTGCAAATAATGGAGTTGTAAGAGTATCAAGAGAATTATTTGTACGCGGAAACTGTGTTGTTATAGATCATGGAGAAGGAGTATACAGTTCATACTTCCACATGTCAAAATTAATAGCAAAAGAAGGACAGTATGTTAAAAAAGGAGAAGTTATAGGACTTATAGGTTCTACAGGAATGTCAACAGGTCCTCATTGTCATTGGGAGATGAGAGCCGGAAATATGACTTTTGATCCTTTAAGCATATTGGAAAAACCTGTTTCATTTAATACTAAAGTTCTAACTAAAATAAAATAGCTAGGATAAAAAATAATAAATGAAAATAAAAGATAAGCCAATAATAAATTCAGAAAATGTACATCAAATAGAACCTTTTTTTATTAGATATTTAACTATTATAAGTTCTTTAATTCTTATAATATTGTTTATTTTTTTCTTTGGTACAAACAGATTAAATGAAGAATACAATATTATAAATATTTGGAATAAATCTGTTTCTTCGATAGAATCTCCGTCGCATGATAATAATTTTAATATAGACGGAATATTTAAACATAATTTTTTCACTCAGCCGGAAGGAATTATACATTATTTCGATTTTAACGGAGATACAATATACAGCACAAATTTATCTAGAGGGGAATTAGCAACATTAAATAATGAAAACTTTATTATATATAAAAGGTATGGCAATTATATAGATGCTTATAATAATATGGGTATTATTATATGGCGTACAAATACATCCGTTTATCCGGAAATAGCTCCTTATGCTAAAAGAACTGTATACCATTCAAGCGACAATTCTAAAATACAAATGTTTGACTTTAATAATAATACATTAAGCAAACATATTCAATATGGAGAAATTATAACAGACGGTGCATTTGCCCTTAATACAGGTGATTATATAGCAGGATTTTCAAGCGGAGATATTGCATATATAAATAGAAATGGAAATTTAGATTTTGCTATATCTACAATATTAAGCGAAATAAATATAGTTAAATCAGTAGCTATAAGCGAATATGGAAGTTTTGCCCTATCTGTAAGCGGGATAAGGCCGGAATATATTACACTTTATGATGCTAAGGGAAGCACAATATGGTATTCAGACACACAATTGAATAGAAGACGTCATGTATCATCCTATGTGAGCGAAAGATCAATGACTGCATTTATGCTTGCCGACAGAGATATTGTTTTATACTCTTTAAACAAAGGAAAAGAAACGGGCAGAATTAATTTAGAAAAATATAATATGCAAAATGCTATTAATATGAAATTGAACAGTGAAACTAATTCTACAATTATGAGTGTATCAAAAGATTCTAAGAGTATAATTTTTGTATATGACAATAAATCTAAAGAAATAATATTTGAAAAACCTGTAAACGGATGGATTTATTACCTTGATATATCAAGCATACAAAATGAATATATGATAGTAAGCGACAAAATGATTTATACATATAAAAGGATAAAACTATGAAAAAATATATATTTTTATTATTTATTATATCATCAATTTTATTTGCAAGAATTCCTATAGATAATACAAGAATAAGAATAACAAGTACATTCGGAGAATTTAGAACAGATCATTTCCATAACGGTGTAGATTTCGGAGGAAGCGGTATGGAAATTTATCCTATACAAGACGGCGAAATAGTTTATTATCATGATGAATACGAAGACCCTACAAGACCTATATACGGAGTTGGAAATATACTTATGATAGAACATCCGGATAGCGTTAGAAGCTACTATTATCATATAGAACCAGGTACAATAGAAAAATCTTATGCAAAAGTAACAGAAAAAGATGTTGTAGCACTTACAGGAAACAGCGGAAGATCCGGAGGTGCTCATTTGCATTTAACAATAGAAAATATGAAGGAAGGATTAGTTATAGATCCATTGGAATATTTAAATATCACTAAAGGCTCAGAACAAGCACCTTTAATTCATGGTATATATTTGAGAACAGAAAACAGATTAATACAAATAAAAGATCAAATGTCTATGAGATATAATGGAGAAATCAAATTATTCGTTAAAGCTTATGATTTGCTTGGAAGCATTCCTATGGGACTAAAAAGAGTGAAAATATATATGAATGATGAATTATTGCGTGATTATGATTTTACATATTTTATAAAAAGAGATAATATTTACTATATATCTCCTAATTATACTTTTGAAGAAGTTTATGGTGTTGATTCACATTTTTATAGAGGCGGTAATTTTATTCCTAAAAGGGGAAAATATACATTCACAACAGAGGTAACTGATTTTGATAATAAATCTGTTATTTTAAGCAGAACTGTTAACTTCTATTAAAAAAATTATTATACATTAAATAGCATTTTCATTTATTATTGCTTTATATTAAATAATTACTTTGAAATTTGTAATTTAAATAAATTTGCTAATATTTCAATTTTTAGCTTTACTCAAAGTTAGTTTCTTACTTTATTGTTCGTACTTGTTTTTTATGATTAATTACTTATCATTTAAAATTATTTTAACACAAGTAGCATTTCATGGAAAAAATAAATTTGGCAAATGTATCAAAAATTACTTCTCCAAATCCTGTTGCAATAGTATGCACTAAAAAACCTGATGGAAACACTAATCTTACAACAGTGTCTTGGTATACTTATCTTTCTTATAATCCAAATATGATAGCTTATGCAATGGCTAGAAGTTCTTATAGCGGAGAAATGGTTCGTTTAAATAAAAAAGTTATAATTACCATTCCAAGCAAAAACATTAAAGAAGCTGTAATGGGCTGCGGAATGTATACGGAAGAGATACTGATAAAATAGAAAAATTTTCAATAGCAATGCAGGAAATTCCTACAAGCGATATAAAAATCCCGCTTCATAGTGCTGCTGCAATACAATGCAATTTAAAAGAATTTATTGAAACAGGAGATCATTATCTGTATATATGTAATGTTGAGGAAGTATATGCTAATAGTAAAGAAGAAGCAGTATTTGCTTGGGAAAGTTATAGTAAAATAGGAGCAGCTAAAGAAGCATAACTATCATAAACTTTTAAGATTTACATAATATTTTGAACTTATAAGCATTTTTTTATAATGCCATTAGTAATATTTCATACTAATGGCATTATATCAAAACTATATAGAGTAATTAAACTAAACCATAAGGAATCATTATGTCAGCAACTTTAACAAATCCTGCTATATTAGCACCTTTCAAATAATCACCTTTGAATCCATATTCTTCAGCAGTTTGATAACAAGTATTATGAATATTAGCCATAATGTTTTTAAGTTTGTTATCAGTATAATCGAATTCCCATTTATCCATAGAAGCATTTTGCTGCATCTCTAAAGCAGAAGTAGCAACTCCTCCGGCATTTGTAGCTTTTCCAGGTGCGAATAGTACACCGGCTTTTTGGAATACTTCAACAGCTTCAGGAGTAGCAGGCATATTAGCTCCTTCAGTAACAGATATGCATCCGTTTTTCACTAATGTTTCAGCACTCTTAGCATCAAGTTCATTTTGAGTAGCACAAGGCAAAGCAATATCGCAGGCAATATCCCAAATATTTCCGTTTTCAATATATTTAGCAGAAGAATGAGCATTAACATATTCTTTAATTCTTTTTCTTTCTACTTCTTTTAATCTTTTTACAGTATCTAAATTGATACCGTTTTCATCATAAATAACTCCGTTAGAGTCAGAACAAGCAACAACTTTAGCACCTAATTGAGAAGCTTTTTCCATAGCATATATAGCAACATTACCAGAACCTGAAACTACAACTTTTTTACCTTCAAAACCATTTTTACCATTAGTTTTAAGCATAAGATCAGTAAAGTATACAAGTCCGTATCCAGTAGCCTCTCTGCGTACTAATGAACCGCCGTATCCTAAACCTTTACCTGTTAATACACCAGGTTCAAATCTATTTTTTAATCTTTTGTATTGACCGAATAAATATCCAATCTCTCTAGCACCAACTCCTATATCTCCTGCAGGAACATCTATATCGTATCCTATATGTCTTTGAAGTTCTGTCATAAAGCTTTGGCAGAAACGCATAACTTCATTATCGCTTTTTGCTTTAGGGTCAAAGTGAGAACCGCCCTTACCTCCTCCTATAGGAAGTCCAGTAAGTGCATTTTTAAATATTTGTTCAAAACTTAAAAATTTAATAATACCTAAATAAACTGATGGGTGAAAACGAAGTCCGCCTTTATATGGCCCTA
>NZ_CALXRN010000174.1 GCF_944390595.1 uncultured Brachyspira sp.
ATTAATCTAAAAGTCATTATAAAAAATTAATATTACAGACTGCTTGAATATCTATCTTTTAAGCCAGGATAAAAATTGTTTAGTTTATAGCTGATATAAGCTTAGACTAAATTTATTTTAAATAAAATTTTTTTAAGGAGAAAAATATGATTATTAAAAATTAATTTTGAAAACAATATTAAAAATAAAAACAACTAAATAACAATAAATAAAATAATAAAAAAGGATATTAATAATGAAAACATTAAAACAAATAAGTAATTTCTTCGGTAAATATATGTCAGTTATAGTATTAGTAGTTGCAGCAGTATCTTTATTCTTTCCAAAATCTGTAAGCTTTATAAAAACAACTTATGTTAACTATCTTCTTATGACTTCAATGTTCTGTATGGGTATAACATTAAAATTGGAAGATTTCAAAGTATTATTTACAAGGCCTAAAGATATAGTTATAGGAGCAATAGCACAATTCACTATAATGCCTTTACTTGCATTTTTACTTTCTTTAGCTTTCAGACTGCCTCCTGAGCTTGCTATAGGTGTAATACTTGTTGGTACTTGTCCTGGAGGAATATCATCAAATGTTATAACCTATTTAGCTAAAGGCGATGTTCCTTTGTCTGTGGGTATGACTTCTGTATCAACAATACTTGCTCCTTTGGCAACTCCTCTTCTTACTCTGCTATATGCAGGTGAAAAAATAGATGTTAATGCAGTAAGCATGTTTATATCTATACTTCAGGTTGTTATAGCTCCTATAGTATTGGGATTTGTTATAAATAAATTCTTTCATAAATTCGTTGATCATTTCAAAGATGTACTTCCTTTAATATCAGTAGCGGCAGTTGTAGCAATAGTAGCTGCTGTTGTATCTGCAAACTCGCAAAGACTTATGCAGGTTGGACACTTAGTAGTTATAGTTATAATAATACATAATACTTTAGGATATATGCTTGGATATTTCTTAGGAAAGGTATGCAAATTCAATAATGCTAAATGCAAAACTATATCTATAGAAGTGGGTATGCAGAATGCCGGATTAGCTTCATCATTAGCTTCAACACATTTTGCTTATATGGCTTTGGCTGCTGTACCTGGTGCTATAGGAAGTGTATGGCATTGTATATCAGGTTCAATAGTTGCCAATATAATGTCGGCAAGAACAAGAGAATAAAAATTCATTAGCGGTAAACTATAAGATTATAATTAACGAATTAAGTTTACCGCTTAAAAACAAATAACAATAATAAAAAATAATATTAATTAAAGGATAACAAAAATGAGTACAGAAAATTTATTTTTAACTAACTTCAGTATAGGAAGCGATGCTTATAAAGATATATACGATATATGTTCAAACTATGGAAAAAAAGCTGTTATAATATCCAGTAAAAAATCTATGCAGGCATCAATAGAATCAATATTAAACAATGTAAAAGATATAACCATAACAGGGATGTTTCATTACGGAGATAAATCAACTTTTGAAAATGTAGATTTACTAAAAAATAAGCAGGCGGTAATGGAAGCTGATATGATATTTGCCGTAGGAGGAGGAAGAGCATTAGATACATCAAAAGTTTTAGCATATACAATAAATAAGCCTATATTTACTTTTCCAACATTGGCTTCAAATTGTGCTGCTGTAACTAGTATTTCTGTTGTCTATTATGATGACGGAAGTTTCAAAAAAATGTTTGCTGATAAAAGACCTCCTTTGCATACATTTATAAATACGGATATCATATTAAACTCACCTGAGAATTATTTTAGAGCAGGTATAGGTAATGCAGTTTCTAAACAGTATGAAGCATTATTTTCAACAAGAAATGAGAATTTAAATTATCAAAATTTCTTAGCAGTAGAGATAATAAAAAACTGTTCTAATGATATATTAAAACATTATTCAGAAGCTATAAATGATTTTCAAAATAAAAAATCAACAGAAGTTTTAAATAGAATAATACTTCATATAATATACACAACAGGCTTAACTTCAGTAATGGCAAAAGACGATTATCATATAGCTTTAGCACATGGCATGCATAACGGACTTACAAAAGTAAAAAGAATAGGAAACAAATTGCTTCATGGAGAATTAGTATCTTATGGTATATTATTACTTCTTACTATGGACGAACAATATGAGGAAAGAGAGAATATTTTTAAATTTAATAAATCTATATCTCTTCCTACATGTTTAAAAGATATAGGGATAAATAAAGCAAGTTTAGAAGATGAAGAACTTAATAATGCATTGGAAACAGCTCTTTGCGGAAAAGATTTAAATACAAGTCCGTATAAAGTCGATAAGGAAATGATATTAAAAGCTATAATAGATTTAGAAGAGTTTAATAATAAACAATGATAAAAAATAATTTATAAAGAGGAATATAAAAAATGAAAACATTAAAACAAATAAGTAATTTCTTCGGCAAATATATGGCTATTATTGTATTAATAGTTGCTGCAGTATCATTATTCTTTCCAAAGACTGTAAGCTTTATAAAGACAAGTTATGTTAACTATCTATTAATGATAGCAATGTTCGGTATGGGACTTACATTGAAGCTTGAAGATTTTAAAGTGGTATTCACAAGACCGAAAGACATTATAATAGGAGCAATAGCACAATTTACTATAATGCCTTTACTTGCTTTCTTACTCTCTATGGTTTTTAAACTTCCTCCAGAACTTGCTGTAGGAGTTATACTTGTAGGAACTTGTCCGGGAGGCACTTCATCAAATGTTATGACGTATTTAGCAAATGGAGATGTTGCTTTATCTGTGGGCATGACTTCCGTATCAACTATACTTGCTCCTTTTGCAACTCCTTTGCTTACACTATTATATGCAGGACAAAAGGTTGATGTTAATGCTGTGAATATGTTTGTATCAATAGTACAGGTTGTTATACTTCCTATAGCTTTAGGTTTTATAATAAATAAATTCTTTTATAAGTTTACAAACAGCATAAAAGAAATACTGCCTTTAATATCAGTACTTGCTATTGTGGCAATAGTAGCCGCTGTTGTATCAGCAAACTCTCAAAGATTAATGCAGGTTGGTTATTTAGTTATAATAGTAGTTGTACTTCATAATTGTTTAGGATACTTATGCGGTTATTTATTGGGTAAATTATTCAGATTAAATAATGCTAAATGCAAAGCTGTATCAATAGAAGTGGGAATGCAGAACTCAGGACTTGCAACTTCACTTGCTGCAACTCATTTTGCTTCAATGCCTTTAGCAACAGTACCCGGAGCAATATTCAGCGTATGGCATAATATATCAGGTTCAATAGTTGCTAATATAATGGCATCAAAAATCAAAGATTAATAATATAATAATTATGTGTTTAGATATATTGTCTAAATACATAATTATTTTTTATTTTCATAGAACAGCAAAATACAATAATTTCAGTATAATTAATACTAATAAAAATAATTGAAAAATATTATATATAGTATAAAATATCATATCAATTTTTAAATTATTATTGATTTATTGGAGGAAAAAGAATATGAAACACACTTTAGAAGGGCCATACACCCCTAAAAACATCGAGGACAAATTATATAATTTCTGGAAAGAGAGCGGATTTTTCCATGCTGTTATGGATAAAAATAAAGAACCATATTCTATAGTCATACCTCCTCCAAATGTTACAGGCGTTCTTCACATGGGACATGGTCTTAATAATACTCTTCAGGATATATTAATAAGATTCCATAGAATGCTTGGAAAATGTACTTTATGGATGCCGGGAACAGATCATGCCGGTATTGCCACTCAAAATGTTGTTGAAAGAAGATTAAAGGCAGAAGGCAAAAATAAACATGATTTAGGAAGAGAAGCATTCGTTAAAAAAACTTGGGAAGTAGCTAATGAGCATCACTCTATCATAGTAAAGCAATTAGAGAAAATAGGATGTTCATGCGATTGGGACAGAGAGAGATTTACACTTGATGAAGGACTTAGCAATGCTGTAAGAGAAGTATTTGTTGAGCTTTATAATCAAGGTTTAATATATAGAGGAAAATATCTTATTAACTATTGTCCTAGCTGCGGTACTGCTTTGGCTAATGATGAAGTAGAACATGAAGAAGTTGCGGGTGCTTTATATCATGTTAAATACCAAATAGAAGGAAAAGATGAATATATTGAAATAGCTACTACAAGACCTGAAACTATTTTGGCTGACGTTGCTATTGCTGTTCACCCTGATGATGAAAGATATGCACATCTTACAGAACAAGATGTTTTAATACTTCCTATAGTAGGCAGAAAATTAAGATTAGTAAAAGACACTTATGTTGATAAAGAGTTCGGTACAGGAGCTTTAAAAATTACTCCTGCACATGACCCTAATGACTTTGCTATAGCTCAAAGACATAATTTGGAAATAATAAATATACTTAATGCAGACGGTACATTTAATGAGAATACTCCTGCTAATTATCAAGGCAAAACAGTAAAAGAAGCAAGAGCTTTAATAATACAGGAACTTGAAAAATTAGGCGCTTTCGTTGGTAAAGATAATATCAAACACCAAGTAGGACATTGTTACAGATGCCATAATGTTGTAGAGCCTTATTACAGCGATCAATGGTTTGTAAAAATGAAGCCTTTAGCAGAAAAAGCATACAAGGCAGTTAATGACGGCAATACAAAAATTTATCCGGAAAGATGGATTAACACTTACAATCACTGGATGACTGATATTAGAGATTGGTGTATAAGCAGACAATTATGGTGGGGACATAGAATTCCTGTTTGGTACTGCGATGACTGCGGCGAGATGATGGTGTCAAAAACTGATATTACAGAATGTACTAAGTGTAAATCTAAAAATATTCATCAGGATGAAGATGTACTTGATACTTGGTTCTCTTCTTGGTTATGGCCTTTTTCTACTTTCGGCTGGCCTGAAGTTAACGAAGATTTAAAATACTTCTACCCTACTACTGCATTAGTTACAGGTTATGATATATTATTCTTCTGGGTTGCTAGAATGATTATGGCAGGAACTCATTTTATGAATGATGTGCCTTTCAAAGATGTTTATCTTAATGGACTTATAAGAGATAAAATCGGAAGAAAAATGTCTAAGAGTTTAGGAAATGGTATCGACCCTATAGAAATTATTGATGAGCATGGAGCTGATGCATTCAGATTTACTTTATCATTTATAACTTCATTAGGCGGACAGGATATTTGGCTTGACAGAGAACTTTTCAAAATGGGAGGAAAGTTCGCTAATAAAATATACAATAGTGCTAAATATATTTTTGGTAACATTGAAGATAATGCTAATATAAAAGATTTAGATACTTACACTCTTGAAAATAAAGATAAATGGATATTGTCAAGACTTCAGAAAGCTATTGAATCAACCGCACAGAAATTAAAAGAGTATAGATTCGATGAGGCTTCTCAGACGATTTATAAATTCTATTGGAATGAGTTCTGTGATTGGTACATAGAAATAAGTAAATTCGATTTGAAAGATGAAAGCAAGAAAGAAAAAACTATTGCTGTTCTTTTATATGTACTTGAAGAATCAATGGCTATGATTCATCCATTTATGCCGTTCATAACAGAAGAAATTTATTCTAATTTACCAAAGCATAATATTGATTCAAAAGCATTGATGATCAGAGAATATCCTAAAGCTAATGCTAAATATATATTTGAAGATATAGAAAAAGATTTCAACTTGATTCAGGATATTGTTTCAGGAATAAGAAATTCACGTTCATCATTTAATTTGCCTCCGAACAAAAAACTTGATGTAATAATCCGCTATACTTCAGATTATTTTAAAAATACTGCAGAAAGCTATAAGGATATTATATCATCGCTTTCGCTTACAGAATCATTGAATATAGTTTCATCAAAAGACAGTGAAAGAAATAAGGGTTCATTCGTTAAAGTATTTGAAGGCGGAGAAATCAATGTTAATCTTGTAGGCATAATAGATTTAGAAGCAGAGAAGAAGAGATTAGAAAAAGAAGCTGCAGGATACAAAAAAGATTTGGAAGCTGTAAACAGAAAACTTTCTAATGAAAACTTTATGAGCAAAGCTAAACAGGAAGCTATTGACACAGAAAACAGAAAGAAAAAAGAGTTTGAAGATAAATTAAAAGGTATAGAGGAAGTTTTATCTTCTCTATAATTTTTATAATTAAAAACTTGGCTTATGTTTGTTAATGTAAGTCAAGTTTTT
>NZ_CALXRN010000175.1 GCF_944390595.1 uncultured Brachyspira sp.
CTTGAAGGACCTATCATTACAGGACCTATTATATCAAATAATGTAGCCATAAAATATCCTCCATTTATTTAAATATAATTTAACATAATAAATAAATTATGAATATAGATTTTTTTAATTTTTATTATTTTTAAATAAAAAATTAAAATATTTTTTGATAAAATGATGTAAATGATTGATATTTTATAATAAAAAAATAAGCAATGATAAAAAATCACTGCTTATTAATTTTATTTTAATATAATTTCTTAGGTATTCTTACATTCTTCAGAGCTTCAAGCCTTTGAACTATGGCCTTTTGAACTTCAAAATTAGTGGGCTCTACATAATCAAAATCATATTTGTTGGCAAGTATTAGAGTTTCTTTCTCTTGTACATAATTTCTCATTCTTCTATAAATCAAAGCCATTCTAAATAATGATAATTTCTTTCTGTATCCATTAAGATATGATTGTCTGTAATAATCTATAGCAGCAGTTCCTCTATTTCTGCTTCCATAATGCTGAGCTAATCTAAAATATATTCTTCCTTTCTCATAATTTTTATAAGTACTTTCTGCCATGGCTATGATTTCTTTTTCTACATTAGCATAATTATTTTCATCTATAAGTTTCTCATATATATAGAGAAGACTAAAATAAGCATCTAATTTATAAGCCGGTATAGTAAGATTTGTAGACAAGTTAATAGCTTTTTTATACTCTTCTATAGCTAAACGGTATGAAGCAGCTCCGCCTTGCTCTGCAGGATTGCCGCCTTCTTTTTCATATATTAAACCTAAAAAATAATGAGCATCGGCATTGTCAGGATAATACATTACTGTTTTATTCATAATATATAAAGCATAAGGAGTATCACCATTATTTATAGCTCTCTTAGCTTCTCCTATATACACCCAAGCCGGTTCTAATTTACCATTAAATAGAGTTTTATAAGCATTGGTATCTAATCTAACAGTACGTACATTATTGTTATTATTATTTGTATTTAAATTATTATTAAAAGTATTTGAATACTGTGCATTAATAGATAATGTACTTATAACTGATATCAGCAATATTAAAAATGTTTGTTTCATATTCATACAAATTCATAAAAATAAAATTATCTTTTTATAGTTTATCGGTATAAAATCATTTTACATTATTAATTTTATTATAAATATGTTAACTATTCATATATTTATTAACTATAGGATCATCTTCCAAAGCAGTTAATATCTCTACTCCATTTTCTTTAACTGCTACAGTATGTTCATAATGGGCAGATAATGAACCATCTTTAGTTATTATAGTCCAATCATCATCTTCTATCAAAATAGAATGATGCCCCATATTAACCATAGGCTCTATTGCTATAACCATATTTGTCTTTAATATAGGTCCTGTACCAGCTTTACCTCTGTTTGGTACCGGAGGCTCTTCATGCAAATTAGCACCTACTCCATGACCTTGAAACTCTCTTACAAGAGAATATCCTGCATCTTCAGCAGTTTTCTGTATTGCATACGATACATCGCCTAAATGAACACCGTCTTTAATCTGCTTTATTCCGTTAAAAAATGACTCCATAGTTACATCTATAAGTCTTGAAGCTTCTTCAGACACATTTCCTACTTTAAATGTAAATGCTCTGTCTGAATGGTATCCTTTATAGTATACTCCTATATCAAGCCCTATTATATCCCCTTCTTTTAATATCTTCTTCTTACTTGGTATTCCATGTATTATTTCATTGTTAATAGAAGAACATATTGATCCTGGAAAAGGAGGATTGCCGTAACCTTTAAATGATGGTTTAGCATTATGTTTTCTTATATAATCATATACAAATTTATCTATTTCCTTAGTAGAAATACCAGGCTGAACTATCTTTTCTACTTCTTTAAATACGTTAGCTAATATATGTCCGCTTTCACGCATTAAATTAATTTCTGATTGAGTCTTAATTTTAATAGCCATTTTTTATACCTTTAAAAACTACCTGATGAATTATTATTTTGTACTTCCTGATTATTATTTTCATCATCTAAACCTGACAAGCCGGTAAAAGATTCTTGAACAATTTTTGTAATATCTTTTTTCTGGCCTCCGGTAATAGTCATTTCTCCTTGAATAACTGCACCTTCTCCAACATCTATTTTAGGAGCCTCAATATTTCCTAATACTCTTCCTGTCTCTATCAAGATAACCTCTTTTTTCGCATCGATATTACCAATTAATGTACCAGCTATAGTTATGCTGTCTGTTATTATAGTGCTGGTCTTTACTTTACCATTAGTTCCTATAATTAAATGCCCGTCAATTTTTAATTCACCTTCAAATTTTCCATCTATTTGGAAAGAACCTTGAACAACAAAAGTACCTTTAAAAGAAGAGCCTTCTCCTATTACACTATTTATTATATCTCTTTTTGCCATAAATTAAATCTCCAATATTATATATTCGATTTTATAAGATAGTTATAAAAAGTCAACATCATATTATAACATATTTCTTATGTTTTATCTAGGTTTGCAAAAAAGGATAGTCTCCCCGCCCCAAGGAGAAAATGTACGTATATAATATTTATATCCTTCGGTAATTTCTTTTACGAATATTGGAACTTTATAAAAATCTTCCATAAATAATTTACCGCCATGGTATACGGCAATAGCAAGAGAAGGTCTAAATTTTTTTATTGTCTCTTTAGCACCTTCTAATATATGCTGCTCAGCACCTTCTACATCCATTTTTATATAATCTATTCTATCTATATTATTATCATTTACAAATTTATCCACAGTAACAGCATTCATTTTTACAACAGGAGTATTAGGAATCATTGAAACAAAATCAATAGTTTCTTCTTTATTTGAAAGAAGTACATTCTCTAATATAACATTATTCAATTTATATTTTTCTTTCACACATTTCAATGCCTCATAAGCATTGGCATCAGGTTCAAAAGCATAAATTTTAGCATCATTAGAACACTTCTTTGAAAAGAAATAAGCAGAATCACCCTTCCAAGCTCCAATATCAAATACCACACTGTCATTATTAACTTCAAAAACATCTTTCACATCATACTGCTTCATATCAAATATATGAAATAAGGCAAAAGCTCCTATCTCTTTAGGCAAAGACATTCTTTTGAAAATTAAAAATGATATCATTTTGCTAAGCCATTTATATGTAGATATTGTTCCGTATTTCAAACTAAACATAATTTCTTTTTTTATATTTTGATGAACTTCAGGATAAAATGCAAGCATATATCTGTATCTTATAATTTTTTTAAATAACTCTTTAGAATATTCATCATCAAGCATATTGTATAAAATATTAAAGTTATCTGTTTCTATCATAGCTTTAATAAAATTATCAGAATATTCTGTTTTCTCTACTAATTCTTTATTGTTTCCATTAGAAACTATTTTTCTGCATTCTTCTAATATTTCCATAACTAAATCAATCCAATACTTGTTAATTAGATTTTACAACATTTTTATGTACAAAAGACATCATATTAATAAATACCCAAATAATCATTAAACTCGCTACTATAAGTTCAAATAAAGCAATATAATGCCATATAAGATAATATTCACCATTAACGCTTTTTGAATAATTTGCATATTTAAGCAAAGCCTGAGCACCTACTGCCAATGGGAAAGTATATGCTGCAAATAATGGAATAAACTTTATTCTAAATGCTCTTATAAGAGACAAATAAACTTTAAATGTTGTAAATAATCCTAAACCCAAAAGAAAATTAAGCAAAGCAGTATTGTATGTTTGAAAAGCTGTCAAATATCCGCAAAGACAAAGATTAGCAGGTGCTCCCATTACAGCAAATGCCGGAAATCTATCATCTGCCAAAGGATCATGGAAAATTATTCTATAAAATATAAAAGGAAATAGTATAATATATAAAACAGTACCAATATAAACTATTACTTGAGATACTTGAGGAAATCCCATATTAGTACCAGTAACAGCAGCTACAACTATTCCTACAGGAGGAACAAACCAGCTAGGAAGTATATGATGCAAATCTTTTAAATTGATCCTATGAGCTAAGAATGTAAAAGCAAATATAACATGAACTGCAATTGCTGTAAACCACATAGCAATACCAAGAGGTTTTACAAATTGAACTACCGAAGATGATATAACCATAACAGCCATATCAAGAGTAGGAATAGTGCTTCCTGCAACAGGATGCTCTAAATCATTAAGAAAATCTCCGAATGATGAAAATATTTTTGTTATAATTGTTAATATTAAAATAGATGAGATTAAAGCACCTATATAAGCAAAATATTTAATACCCGTAAATATAGTCCATGCATTAAATATACCGCCTACACCAAGTGCCAAGCCTGTAAGGGCTAAAGGCATTTTATTAATTTTTTTTATCATTTTTATTTCACTTTATTTAAAAAAGAGGCTCTCATAAAAATTATGAAAACCTCTTAATTTTTATATTAATTATTATACGGTTATTTGTATAACTTCTTCTTCTTTTGAAGCACTGTCTATATTATCTTTTTTATCCAAATCACCGCTTTCTTTATTATATACATGTAGTTTGTTATAAAGTTTAACACCAGTACCTGCAGGTATCAAGTGACCTATAATAACATTTTCTTTTAATCCAAGCAATTTATCAACTTTACCTTTAATAGCAGCATTAGTTAATACTTTAGTTGTTTCTTGGAATGAAGCAGAAGATATAAAGCTTTCTGTATTAAGAGCAGCTTTAGTTAAGCCTAAAAGTACCGGCTTACCGCTTGCTGGAGAACCGCCTGCCTCTTCATAGCGTTTATTCTCTTCTTCAAACTCATATTTATCAACATACTGACCAACAATATATTTAGTATCGCCTGGATCTGTAATTTCAAGTCTTCTAAGCATTTGTCTAATAATAAGAGCGAAGTGCTTATCGTTAATACCTACACCCTGCTGATTATATACAGCCTGAATTTCTTCAAGTAAGTAAGTTTGTAAAGCTAAATCTCCCTGAGTTTCCAATATATCATGAGGGTTTATTTTACCGGCACATAACTGAGTACCTGTTTTTACATAGTCTCCGTTTCTTACTAAAAGCATTTTACCATGAGGTACTAAGTGTTTAGTTTCATCAAATTCATTTCTGATTTTAACTACTTTTTTACCCTTATGAGAACCTCCTATTTCAACCTCACCGTCAATACCGGCAATAATAGCAGTATCTTTAGGCTTCTGAGCTTCAAGCAATTCCTGTACTCTTGGAAGACCTCCTGTAATATCCCTACTCTTTTGCTGTATACGAGTAGTTTTAGCAATAACCTCTCCTACTTCAACTTTGGCATTATTTTCAACCATAAGCTGTGCACCGTTAGGTATATCTGTTTCAAACGGATCGCCTTCTCCTGTAATCAAGATTTTAGGCTGTTTGTTTTCATTTTTTACTTCTCTGATTATATATGTTTTATTACCTGTTTGTTCGTCTATTTCCTCTACCATTGTGCTGCCGAGTTCAATATCCTGATATCTAACAACACCTGATTTTTCAGAAATGATAGGTTCATTATAACTATCAAAACTAGCAATAACTGTATTAGCTTCTATAAATACATGCTCATCAACTTTATATTCACTTCCTACTTTAATAGATTTTTCATGTTTAGAACCAGTGATCATTATATATTTATCATCATCTGTAACTTTGAATGTTCCATTATAAGTAGCTTTAATTTCAGAACCGTCTTTTGTATTAGCTATAACATCACCTATAAGAATTTTAGCATTATTTTCAGCTAAAACATCTTTTATAGAAGATTTTTCCCATTTCTCTAATACACGTCTGATAATTAAATCTCCCTTCCTTGCTGTGATTTTCACGCCGTTAGGCTGTACAACATAGTTAGAGAATTGCTCTATATATATAGGATAGTTAACTTTAACTTCATTTTCTTCAACCATCTGAGTAGCAACACCTCCGATGTGGAAAGTTCTCATCGTAAGCTGTGTACCAGGCTGACCAATACTTTGAGCGGCAACAACACCAACAGCCTCACCAATAGAAGCAAGCGTATTAGTAGATAAGCTTCTGCCGTAACATTTCTGACAAACACCCATTCTGCTTTCACAAGTAAGAGGATGTCTTATATTTATTTTTTCAATACCTGCTTTTTCTATTATAGTACCTATTTCTTCTGTTATTTCAGTATTAGCAGAACATATAAGTTCTTTAGTAACAGGATTATAAATATGCTCGCTTGTAAAGAAACCTACAACACGTTCTTTAAGAGATTTTTTGATTTCATCACCGTCTTTTATAGCTTCAATACTAATACCTTTAACAGTTCCGCAGTCATGCTCAGAAACTACAACTCCTATTGCAACGTCTACTAATCTTCTAGTTAAATAACCGGCATTAGAAGTTTTTAACGCTGTATCTGCAAGACCTTTTCTAGCACCGTGTGTAGAAATAAAGTATTCCTGTACTGTAAGACCTTCTTTAAAGTTTGATATAATAGGAAGCTCGATAATCTCTCCTGAAGGCTTAGCCATCAAACCTCTCATACTAGCAAGCTGTCTTATCTGCTGCTTAGAACCTCTAGCTCCTGAATCAGCCATTATATAAACCGGATTGAATCCGTCTTGGTCTTGTCTTAAATTATCCATCATAGCTTCTGTTATTTTACCTTCAACAGTAGTCCAAAGGTCGATAACTTTCTGCTTTTTCTCATCTGTAGTGATAACACCGTTCTGATACTGGTTTTCAATGAACTCTACTTGTTTAGTAGCCTCTTCAATTTCTTGTTTTTTCATTGGAGGTATAAGTATATCAGCAATAGAAATAGTAGAAGCAAATACTGTAGCACTTTGATAACCAAGCTCTTTAATATCATCAAGCATATTAACTGTTACTGCTGTACCATGTCTTAAATATACTTCATGAATAAATTTAGCTAAATCTTTACTGTTAAACTCTCTGTTTTGATATCTAAAATCTTCCGGTATAACTTCATTGAATTTTAATCTTCCAACAGAAGTTTCAACAAAACTTTCTTCCCCAGTATCTTTATTTTTCATTAATACTTTAATTCTGGATTCAAGCTCAACTAAATTATTATCATAAGCAAGCAATGCATCCTTAGGAGAAGAGAACATCTTTCCTTCGCCTTTAATACCTGTTCTCAATTTAGTTAAATAGCTTATACCAAGAACTATATCCTGTGTAGGGTTAACAATAGGTTCTCCGTTAGCAGGGTTCAATATATTATGAGGAGCAAGCATTAAAGTCCAAGCTTCAATTTGAGATTCTGCTGATAAAGGAGTATGAACAGCCATCTGGTCACCGTCAAAGTCAGCGTTATAAGCGTGACATACTAATGGGTGAAGCTGAATTGCTTTTCCTTCAACAAGTACAGGTTCAAATGCCTGAATACCAAGTCTGTGAAGTGTAGGGGCTCTGTTTAAAAGTACCGGATGCTCTTTAGCAATATCTTCCAATACTCCCCAAACTTCTTCTCTTCCCTCTTCAACGAATCTTTTTGCACTTTTTATATTATGAGCTGAATTAATTTCAACTAATTTTTTCATTATGAATGGCTTGAATAATTCTACAGCCATTTTTTTAGGAAGTCCGCATTGATGCATTTTTAATCTAGGACCTGCAACGATAACTGAACGGCCTGAATAGTCAACACGTTTACCTAAAAGGTTTTGACGGAAACGTCCCTGCTTACCTTTAAGCATATCAGAAAGAGATTTTAAAGGTCTGTTTCCAGGTCCTTTAACCACTTTCTTTCTTCTGCTGTTATCAAATAAAGCATCAACTGCCTCTTGAAGCATTCTTTTTTCATTTCTGATGATAATATCAGGAGCTCTTAAAACCAATAATCTTCTTAAACGGATATTTCTGTTTATAACTCTTCTATATAAATCATTTAAATCTGAAGTAGCAAATCTTCCGCCGTCAAGCTGAACCATAGGTCTCAAATCAGGAGGTATTACAGGAACTACATCAAGTATCATCCAAGTAGGATCATTTCCGCTTGATTTAAAGTCTTCAAAGATTTCAAGACGCTTTCTTAAACGTCTGTCGCTCTTTTCACCTTTTTTAATCATTTCCTCTCTGAGTTTTCTGATTTCTTCATCCATATCAAGGTCTTTAAGCATATCTCTAATGCCTTCAGCACCTATACCTATCCTTATATTATTGCCATATCTATCTAAACTTTCATTATATTCATCTTCTGTCAAAAGATCGCCTTTAGAATAAGCACTATCGCCCGGATCAATAACAACGTATCTTTCAAAATAAAGTACGCTTCTTAAATGGGCAATATTCATATTAAGAAGAAGTCCTATTCTTGAAGGAGTATTTCTATAGTACCAAATATGAGCAACAGGAGCAGCTAATTCTATATGCCCCATTCTCTCACGTCTTACCTTAAAATGAGTAACTTCAACACCGCATTTATCGCAAACTACACCTTTATAACGAATACTTTTGAACTTACCGCAGTAACATTCATATTCTTTAGTAGTTCCGAATATCTTTTCACAAAAAAGTCCATCCCTTTCAGGTCTTAGAGTTCTGTAATTGATAGTTTCAGGTTTTTTAACTTCACCATAACTCCATTCTCTCATAACCTGAGGACTTGCTATACTAATTTTTATTTGGTCAAAGTTTGAAAATTGCATATACCTAAACTTCTCCTAATTATTTAAAAATCTTGGTTTGTTTTTTAGTCTTTTGTCTAAGTTCTTTTTCAGTAGAAGCAAGCTGATTGCCATCTTCATCATGAATAGTAATATTAAGACCCAAACCTCTAAGCTCTTGAACCAATACGTTAAAGCTTTCCGGTATACCTGGAGAAGATATAACATCACCTTTAACAATAGATTCATATATTCTAGCACGTCCTGTCATATCATCTGATTTAACAGTTAAGAACTCCTGAAGCATATTAGCAGCTCCATAAGCCTCTAATGCCCAAACTTCCATCTCTCCTAATCTCTGACCTCCGAACTGAGATTTACCTCCCAAAGGCTGCTGAGTAACAAGCGAGTAAGGTCCTGTACTTCTAGCATGTACTTTATCTTCAACTAAGTGATTAAGCTTAAGCATGTACATGTATCCTACAGCAACATCGTTTTTGAATGGCTCTCCTGTTCTTCCGTCATAAAGTCTTACCTTTCCATTAACATTCATACCGCTGAATTCAAATGCTTCTCTTAATGCCTCTTCTTTAGGACCTTCAAATACAGGACAAGCATATTTAAGTCCCATTTTATGGCCAGACCATCCTAATAACATCTCAATAACCTGACCGATATTCATACGTGAAGGTACACCAAGAGGATTCAAACATATATCTATAGGAGTACCGTCTTCTAAATAAGGCATATCTTCAATAGGCATGATTCTAGCAACAACCCCTTTGTTACCATGACGTCCTGCCATTTTATCGCCTTCTTGTATTATACGCTTCTTAGCCAAGAATACTTTTACTACTTCCTCTACTCCAGGCTTTAATTCATCGCCGTTTTCTCTGCTGTATACTCTTACATCTATAACAGTACCGTCTTTACCATGAGGCACTCTTAAAGAAGTATCTTTTACATCTCTAGCTTTTTCACCGAATATTGAGTGAAGAAGTCTGTATTCAGGTGTTATTTCTGTTTCTCCTTTCGGAGTTACTTTACCAACTAATATATCGCCTGCTTTTACCTTAGCACCTATTCTAACAATACCTCTTTCATCTAAGTTTTTGAAAGCAGCATCAGATACATTAGGTATATCTCTAGTAATATTTTCTTTATCTAATTTTGTTTCGCGTGCTTCAACTGAAAACTCTTCAATATGTATTGAAGTAAATACATCTTCCTGTACTAATCTTTTACTTAAAAGAATAGCGTCCTCGAAGTTATATCCCTCAAAAATCATGAAAGCAGCAAGTACGTTTCTTCCTAATGCCAATTCTCCATGATCTGTAGCAGGTCCGTCAGCTAATAATCCGCCTGCTTTAACCATATCTCCAACATTAACAACCGGTCTTTGATGGAAGTTAGTATCTTGGTTAGTTCTTTGATATTTTACTAATTCATAAACATCAAAATCATCATCGCTGTTTTGCTTAGTAGGCTTAACTACTATTTCATCATGTACAACTTTGATAACCTTTCCAGCTCTTTTAGCATGTAAAGCTATACCTGTTCCAGGCTGACATATTTTTGCCTCTACTCCTGTACCTACTATAGGAGCTTCTGGGAATAATAAAGGCACACTTTGACGCTGCATGTTTGAACCCATCAAAGCTCTGTTAGCGTCGTCATGCTCTAAGAATGGTATTAATGAACTTGAAAGAGATACTATCTGCTGAGGAGAAACGTCCATATACTGCACCTGATCTGGTGAAGAATATGGGAATTCACTTCTATATCTTGTAGATATAAGATTTTCTTTAAATGATCCGTCTTCATTTAGAGGAGCATTAGCATCAGCAATATGATATCTTTCTTCATCATGTGCTGTTAAGTATTCTATTTCATCAGTTACTTTTCCATCAACAACTTTTCTATAAGGAGTCTCTAAGAAACCATGCTTATTAATCTTAGCATAAGTTGCAAGAGAAACTATAAGTCCGATGTTTGGACCTTCAGGAGTTTCAATAGGACATATTTTACCATAGTGAGTATGGTGTACGTCTCTTACTTCAAAACCTGCTCTGTCTCTTGTAAGACCTCCAGGACCTAAAGCATTCAAT
Source organism: uncultured Brachyspira sp. (assembly GCF_944390595.1). Classification (GTDB taxonomy): domain Bacteria; phylum Spirochaetota; class Brachyspiria; order Brachyspirales; family Brachyspiraceae; genus Brachyspira. The sequence continues at coordinate 10,751 of NZ_CALXRN010000175.1, forward strand.
CTTCTTTTATGTGTAATCTCTGATAATGGATTGTTCTGATCCATGAACTGAGATAATTGGCTTGTACCGTAAAACTCTTTTATTACTGCCTGTATAAGTTTTATGCTTACAAGAGATTGAGGAGTTACTGCCTCCATATCCTGCATTTGCATTCTTTCTTTAGCTATACGCTCCATTCTAGCAAAACCTGCTTTTATTTGTATAGCTAATAATTCACCAACACTTCTTACACGTCTGTTTCCTAAATGGTCAATATCATCCAACTGTTCTTCGTTTATGAAAACTTTTATTAAAAATCTAATAGTTTCTATTATGTCTTTATGTCTTAAAACTTTATCCTGTTCGCTTTCAGGGAAGTTCAATCTTTTATTAATTTTATAACGTCCTACATCTCCTAAAGCATATAATTTAGGATCGAAAACTAAATCATTACATGTTCTTATAACGTTTTCTATTAAAGCAGGCTCTCCAGGTCTTATAACATTATAAATTTTTGTACATGCTTCTTCTTGGTTTTTTGTTGTATCTTTATCTAAAGTATTAATTATGGTAGAACTGCCTTTAATCTTATCCATATTTAATACAGAAACTTCTTTAATTCCGCTCATTAAAAGTCTTTCAGCTAAGTTAGTATTGATAAGTTCTCCAGGATTCAATATAATTTCATCTGGGTTTTCTGTATCAAATACTGTAGAATATGAATGCTTACCTATTAAAGCTTGTTTTTTCTCATCATCTGAAAGTTTTTCTAATGATATATTATCTACTTCATAAAATAATTTTAAAATTTCTTCATTGGTTGTTATTCCAATAGCTCTCAAAAATACAGTAACAGGAAGTTTTTTCTTTCTGTCTATTCTAACATACATTATGTCTTTTTTAGTGTCAAGCTCAAATTCAAGCCAAGTACCTCTGTCTGGGATTATTTTGGCCACAAACATTGCATCTCTGTCGCTTCTGTTAAAAACAACACCAGGCGATCTGTGAATCTGAGAAACTACAACACGCTCAGCACCATTAATAATGAATGTACCTCTGTCTGTCATAGCTGGTATTTCACCAACAAAAATTTCTTGCTCTATAATTCTTTCAGGGTCTTTTACGGTTAATTGTACTTTTATTTTAAAAGGGTAAGCATAAGTTTTATCTCTTCTTCTAGCCTCTTTTTCTGTAATTTTAGGCTCTCCTATAGAATAAGAAATAAATTCTATCTGCATCTTTTCATTAGAAGCTACTATAGGGAAGATTGAAGTTAATACTTCCTGCAAACCTTCATTTTTTCTTTTATTTTCAGGTACATCCTTTTGAAGGAAACTCTCGTATGACTCTTTCTGTATTGCGAGGAGATCAGGAGGTTCTATTACGGAAGCAGAACGTGAAAAGTTTACACGTCCATTTTCTATCCTATACTTTTTTGCGAACTCTACCCCTCGTTCTGGATATACTTTATTATCTATCTGATTGTTATTGGCCATATTAAAAGATCTCCACAATTTAACGCTTTTATTTCGATTTGAATAAATACACTAATAAGAAGGGTACAAGCGTATTATACCCTTCTTATATTAAATCATTAAATGTTAATGATAATACTCTCTAAAATCTTATTATTTAACTTCAACTTTACCACCAGCTGCTTCTAATTGTTTTTTGATAGCTGCTGCTTCTTCTTTAGAAACACCTGATTTAATAGTTTCTCCGCCTTTTTCTACAGCATCTTTAGCTTCTTTTAAGCCTAAACCGCTAACTGCTCTAACTTCTTTAATAAGAGCTATTTTTTGAGCTGCATCAAAACCTGTAAGAATGATATCAAATTCATTTTTCTCTTCTTCAGCTGGAGCTGCTGCACCGCCTGCTGCTGGAGCTGCTGCTACTGCTGCAACCGGCATAGCTGCTGTTACATTAAATTTTTCTTTAATAGCTTCTACTAATTCGTGAAGCTCGATAACTTTCATTTCTTCTATTGCTTGTAATATTTCTTCTTTACTTAAAGCCATTTTTTATCTCCTTAAAAATATTTTGTTTAATAATTTTCTTTAATTAAATATTAAATAATTTGTCAGCATATTAAGCTGATTTTTTCTTTTCTTCTTCAACACTATCAAGCACATAAGCAAGCTCTGATATAACACTTTGCAAGCTGTTTGCCAAACTTGATATAGGCGACTCGAGTGCTGTAACAAGATGAGAAAGTAAAACTTCTCTTGGAGGGATATTTGCAACAACTTGTACCTCAGCTGGGTTAAGTAAATCTTCACCCATATATCCGCCCTTGATTTTGATTTTATCATTCTTTTTTGCAGCTTCGCTTATTATTTTAGCTGCAGATGGAACATCATCCTTAGCAAATACTACTGCTGTAGGATTGATGAACATTTCATCTTTTACTTCTCTGCCTAACTCTTTTAAAGCAATATCAACTAAAGAGTTTTTACATATCTTCATTGAAGAAGAAGTTTTTGCTAATTCACGTCTTAATTCTGTAAGCTGTGCTACTGTTGCTCCTCTGTAATCAAAGAACACCAAACCTGCACATTCTCCCATACTTTCTTTAAGAAATGATACTGTTTCAATGTTTTTCTTATTAGGCATACTACCACCTCTATTATATTAAACCATTTTGCTAATACTATTCATATAATGGGATCACAAAATATGACTTCGCT
>NZ_CALXRN010000176.1 GCF_944390595.1 uncultured Brachyspira sp.
CCGCATGCAAATACGCCTTCAATGTTAGTTTCCATTGTAGACATGTTTGTAACTATATGTCCAGTTTCTTTTAATTCTAAGCCAGTGTCTTTTAAGAAATGTGTTGCAGGCTCCTGACCTACGAATACAAATACACCGTCTACAGGCTGATCATGTACAGAACCATCTAATACATTTTTTATTTTTATGCTATTAACTTTACCGTCTCCGCAAATCTCATCTATTACAGAATCAAGTACATATTCTACTTTTCCAGTATCTGTTAAATGTTTTACGTTGATAGGCTCAGCTCTGAATTCTTTTCTTCTGTGAACTAAATATATTTTATTAACGAATCTAGTAAGGAAATAAGATTCATCAAAAGCACTGTTTCCGCCTCCTACTACAGCAACAGATTTGTTTCTATAGAAAGCACCATCGCAAGTAGCACAATAAGAAACACCTTTTCCAGCAAATTTTTCCTCACCATTAGCACCTAATTTTTTAGCAAAACCGCCCATAGCAAGTATTATTGTTTTTGTTTCATAAGTTTTACCGTCAGCAGTAATTACTTTTTTTATTTTATCTTTAATATTTTCTACTTTTATAACCTCATCATAAACTATAGGATTTTTAGAGAACTTTTCAGCATGCTGCTGCATTCTAGCTACAAGCTCAAAAGAACTCATTTCTTCAGGGAAACCTAAATAATTTTCAACAGTATCAGTGCTCATCATTTGTCCGCCGGCACCTTTTTTTTCTATTAGAAGAGAATTTGTTAAAGCTCTTCCTAAATATAACATAGCAGAAAGTCCTGCAGGTCCTCCGCCTATTATAATACTATCATATACATTTTCAGACATAGAAACACTCCTTTAATTATTAGTAATAATTATTATATAATATTGGCTATAAATAGTCAAGTTAGTATAATCAAACATTTTTTATTATTAAAAATGATTTTTTATATATCAAATCAAAACATTTTAATTATTTAAAATGTTTTTTATATATTAAAACAAAACATTTTATTATTTAAAATGTTTTTTTACATAGGCTATAATTTCGCTAGCATTAGCAATTTCTCTTGAGGAGTTTCCAACACGAATATAGAATTTTTCTTCTTTAGCACCTTGTTTATTAGTTATTTTAGTATAAACAGGCTCTCTTCCTTTGCTTATATATACTATACAAATATCTTTACCGTCTTCAACAATAAAATCAATTCTTATACCTTCAGCAGAAAATGCATTTCCATAATATGTTTCTATTAATGTTCTTAAATGCAGTTCAAAGAAATCCTGATTAGCATGCTTTAATGTAGAATAATCATGTTCAAGTCCTAGAATCTCGCCGTCATTTGAAATACCTATAAATAATCTTCCGCCTTCTGTGTTGCTGAATGCCGCAATAGATTTCATAATAACTTCTTCTAAGGCTTTATTAATTTTTTCTGTATTACTGTCATATCTCAAAGAAGATTTAAACTCTACATTTGTATTTTCACCAGCTTCAATAATCTTTTTTATGTCCATATGATTTCTTCTTAAATCTTCTATTATTCTTATATAATGTATAGCAAGCACAACTATCAATACAATAGTTACAACTACAAATACAATTAAAAATAATACTATAGGCACTTGTATTTTATTAATCAATGCTTTTTCAGGTATAATAATTCCAATTTCTATATTATTGTTTGCAACAGAAAAAGTTCCTTTATAACCCCAATAATTATTGTCTTTATATGAAACTTTCATCATATCTTCATTTGTTCCATTAAACTCTTCAGTCATAATATCAGCTATAGCTACATAATCCAAATTATTTATTTTATTATTGGTGTTGGAAGAATATGATATTGGAAAGGTAATTTTGCTGTTTCCTGTAACTAAATATGCATATATATCATCAATATCTTTAAGTTCAACTTCATTAAAATTGACATTGAATTGAGATATGTATTCAAATGCTATATTTTCATTTGCTATGTATATTAAATGTATATAAGGTTTTCCGTCTTTTATATAAAATGAGTCTATGCTTAACTGTTCAAAAGGTACAGAAGAATAGTTATGACTATTGTTGTTGGTGACAATATGTCCTACTACTTTATAGCCGTTTCCTTCTTTAGTTATTGACATGTAATTATTACCAACCTGCATAGCAGCTTTTTCTATAAATGTATGTTTTGGAAAAAAATTGGTTATAAGAATTTTATATGCCTCAGGAGCTTGATTAACTATATCAAATATAGGCGTCATTTGCATTGAAAAGTAATATGTAGGATAAAATATCTTGGAGTATTCTTCTACTATTGATGTTTTCACATCCTGAAAAAGAGATTTAAATATAAATTTAATTGGTACCGGACTTCTCATTTGAACATATACCAAAAATACTATGGAAAAGAACATTATTGCTATTAGTATATCTCTTAATATTCTATTCTTGAGCTCAGATTTAGATAAGAATCTGCCAGATACGATTTTCATGCTATATCCATTTTATACCTATATTGTGTATTCTAATAATAACATATATATTATATATTATCAACCTAAGTTAATAAAAATAGTTAAAATTATAGTATTACAAATATATTAAAATATAGTAAATTAATTTATATTAAATCTGTACTGCAAAGCCTCTGTTATATGATTTACTTCTATTATATCTTTATCCTCCAAATCAGCTATAGTTCTGGATACTTTTAATATCTTATCATAGCTTCTTGCACTCATTGAAAATCTTTCTATAGCAATGTTAAGAAGATTTCTAGCTTTATCATCCATTTTGCAGAATTTTTCAGTGTCCTTTATACCCATAGCTGAATTTGAAAATATTTTAAGTCCGTTTTCTTTGAATCTTTTTTCTTGTTTTTTTCTTGCCTCAACAACTATTTTACGCATAGAAGCAGAACTCTCTCCATCAGCTTTAGAAATGATTTTATTATAATCAACAGCACGTACTTCTATTGAAATGTCTATTCTATCCAGTATAGGACCTGAAAGTTTAGCTATATATCTTTTTCTTGCTATTTCTGAACATCGGCATGCATGCTTTTCATCTCCGTAATAACCGCATGGACATGGATTCATAGCAGCAATCAATGTAAAATTAGCAGGAAATGACATACTTCCATTAGCTCTGCTTATTGTAACAACTTTTTCTTCCATAGGCTCCCTTAAAGTTTGAAGTGCTGAGCTTTGAAACTCTACAAACTCATCAAGAAATAATACACCATTATGTGCCAAAGTTATTTCTCCAGCCTTTATATTTCTTCCTCCTCCAACAAGGCTTACATAAGAAGATGTATGATGAGGTATTCTAAATGGGCGTTTTTTTACTATAGGCATATCTTTTGATAAAAGTCCGTAGGAAGAATAAATTTTTGTAACTTCCAAAGCTTCTTCAAAAGTCAGAGGAGGCAATATTGTAGGTATTCTTTTTGCTATCAAAGTTTTTCCGCATCCTGGAGAACCTATCATTATAAAGTTGTGTCCTCCGGCTGCTGCTATCATTGCCGCACGTTTTGCATATTCCTGACCTTTAACATCTGAAAAATCTATATTTTCATTTTCATCGCTGTTAAAATTAAATTTTCCTTCGGATATAATAGGAGCTTTTTTTCCTTCGATAGCATCAATAGCATCTTTTAAAGTTTTAACCGGATATAAATTTAAACCATCAACTATATTAGCTTCTTCCATATTGTTAAATGGTATAATTGCATTTTTTATTCCTAATTCTTTAGCATTTAAAAGCATTGAGAATATTCCCTTTACTTCTCTCACACTTCCGTCCAATGCTAATTCACCAAGTATAATAGTTTTTTCCATAAAGTCGGAAAAAAATACTTGGGCACTTGATGAAAGTATGCCTAATGCAAAAGGCAAATCATACATGCTTCCTGTCTTCTTTAAATCAGCAGGTGCTAAATTGATAGTTATTCTTTTTGGCGGGAAAAATCTGTCGCTGTTATTTATTGCAGCAATTACTCTCTCTTTTGCTTCATTAACTGCTTGATCCGGAAGTCCTACAACATCAAATTTAGGCAAACCTTCAGATATATTTACTTCTATTATTATAGGTATTCCTTCTATTCCGTAAAGAGCTTCAGAGTATATTTTTGTATGCATATAAAACTCCATTATATTAATTTTTATATGCATATAGTTAAACAAATTTTTTTATTATTTTAAGCCGAAAAATGTATAAAAAATTATCTTTTTAATTTAATAGTATCAGTTTCATTTCTTTTTTTATATGCTTCTTCTTCATCAGCACTATTTATTATTACAAACTGACATTTTCTATCTTTTTCATTATTTTGAGAAGCACGTGTAGAACCATAACCTATATATCTTAGTCTTTTTCTATCTATACCTTTTGCTACTAATTTATTAAGTATAGTTCTTGCTCTGTTTTCAGATAATCTTATATTATAACTGTCGCTTCCTTTGCTGTCAGTATATCCTTCTATTATTAAATTAACATTTTTATTTTCATTTAAATATTTATATATTTCATTTATTCCATTGT
>NZ_CALXRN010000177.1 GCF_944390595.1 uncultured Brachyspira sp.
ATGAACATATGCTTATGAATAGACAAATGATTATGAGGTAGCGAGATAAATTTCCCGTACTTCTATAGAATTTCATAGCGCACTCTCCTTAATATTTATAGCTAAGCAATTATATCCAATAACTTAGTACCATTATATTATAATAGACAAAAATTGTCAACTATAAAATATAAAATTCTCATACTATTATATCGTTATAATAGATATTTAATTTTAGTAAAATATTTAATAAATTTGATTAAAAATGAAATTATGTTATTATACAAGAAATAATATTATAGAAGAAATATAATGAGACTTAATAAATATATAGCATCGATAAATATTGCAAGCAGAAGAGAAGCTGATAAACTTATACAAAATGGGCATATAAAAATAAATGGAATAGTAATAACTAATCCGGCAACACAGGTTTCAGAGAATGATAATATAGAATGCGATACAAAACAGCATGAAGAAAATAAAATATATATAAAACTAAACAAACCAAGAGGATACGTTGTTTCTAAAAATAAAGAAGAAGGAAAACCTATTTATAATTTAATAAAAAATGACTTTAATAATATATACCCTGTTGGAAGATTGGATAAAGATAGTAATGGTCTTATACTTTTTACAAATGACGGAGTATTCAGCAGAAAAATTATTGGAGAAAATACAAACTGCGAAAAAGAATATTATGTTAAAGTCAATGATGATGTACCGGATGGAGCATTAAAAAAACTAGAATATGGAATATCTTTAGACGGACAAAAATTAAAGCCGGCAAAAGTAAAAAGAATAAATAAAAACTCATTCTACATAATACTAACAGAAGGCAAAAATAGACAGATTAGAAGAATGTGCCAAAAAATAGGTTTTGAAGTTATAGTACTCAAGAGATTAAGAATAGCAGATATTTTATTAAATGATTTAAAAGAAGGAGATTTTCAATATTTAACAAAAGATGAAATATATTCGATACTAAAAAAATAATTTATTAAATATAACTAATTTATTTATTGTTTTAGTTGATAAATTAATGTAAAAGTTAAATACAATGCTATACATAGCAGCAATTTAATTAAACGTATAATACAAACATCAGATTATATAAAAAACATCACCGCATAATATATTATTATAGTATATTTATTGTATTTGACACATCTAATATTTTTGCTATAATTCTATATATAAAGAATATTATTTTAGGGTTATTTTATATGAAAAGTAATAAAATATTATTATTTAAATTAATAGTTCCATTTGCAGTTTTTTTATTGATTGCTTATATCATAATATATTTTACTTATAAAAATATATATATGAACGATTTTAAAAATAGTGCCTTAATTGAGATGGATAATACAGAATTAGTTTTATCAATAGAAATGGAAAAAATATATGATGTAATATATACACTTAGGGGATATTTCCAATCAAATGAAAATATATTTGGAAGCATTAGAAAAACATTAGAAAATATTTTAGAATCAAATAAGAACATATACGATATACTTTATGGAAATGAAGTACCTTATAATGCAGGCGGACTTTTTGTCAATGGAATACAGCCTTATCCTGATACTTATGATCAAACATCAAGAGTATGGTATAAAGGAGCAATATCAAAAGAAGGTATATTTATTACCGAACCATATATTGATGCTAATACTGGAAATATATGCATAACTTTATCTTTAGCTGTTTATACAAATAATTCATTAAAAGGAGTTATAGGTATAGACTTTTTAGAAATGAATAATGTACTTGAAAAAGTTATTACAGCTAATAAAGTAAACCTAGTAACATCATCAGGTTTATATATGTCGCATGAAAATAAAGATCATATATTCAATGATAAATATAATGTATATGAAGAACCGTTATTTAAAGATGCAAAATCATTAGAAAATCCTAATAAAGCTGTTCTTCAAATATTCGGGAATGAATGGTATACTATAAAAAATTTAAGAGATACGCCATATAAAATTATAATACGAGGGACGATGGATGAAACAAATAATAAAATAAGAAAGATGATGATTGCTTATTTAGTCATTATCATTATATTAATTATAATACAAACATCTTTAGCATTTTTAGTTGTAATACCTATATCGCAAATGCTGGATAAAGCAATAAAAAGTATAGAAGAAATGTCAAAGGGTAATTTCATAATAGAAAATTCTAAATCTGATAAAATTAAAAATAATAAATCAGGACATTTAATTTCTCATGTTAATGATATGAAAAACATAGTTGGAAATGTTGTATTGAGTTTAAAATCTAATCTATCTACAATAAATAATGAAATAGAAAATATTTCATCAAGTGCTGAATATTTATCTGACAGAAGCAATACTCAGGCTGCAGCTATAGAAGAGCTTACAGGTTCTATACAATCGTTATCTAGTTCTATGAAAGAAATAACTTCTAATTCATTAAAAGCAAAAGATATGAGTACAAAAATAATAGAAACTACATCTATAGGTGTAGAATCTGTTAATAATATTTCAAATCACATGAGCAAAATATCCGAATCAAGCAAAAAAATATCTGATATTACTAAATTAATACAATCTATAGCTTTCCAAACTAACATATTAGCTTTAAATGCTGCTGTTGAAGCTGCTCGTGCAGGAGAACAGGGAAGAGGTTTTGCTATAGTAGCAAGTGAGGTAAGATCTTTAGCACAAACTGTAAATGAAGCTGCAACAAATATAACTAACATAGTAGATGAGACAGTAAAAAGAGTAGAAATTGGAAATGAATCTGCTGATAAATCTTCTGAAATATTAGAAACTATTAATAATTTGGTTAATGATATGGAAAAAGAATTATCAAATATATCTCAATCTACAGCACAGGAAGAATACGGATTAATGCAAATAAATGCCGCTATAAAAGAATTAAATACAATAACTCAGGAAAATTCAGGATTGGCTAATCAAAACTCTGTTTCAAGTTCTGAAATATCCAATATGAGTCAGAATATCGTAAAAGAAATAGAATATTTTAAAGTTGAATAATTAAATAAAATTAAGTTTTTTAATTAATATAATTTTAACAATATATTATTAGTGAAATAAAGCACATAATACATATAAAACATAGATTTAATAACACAGTTTGACATATTAAATACTTTTTACTATACTGTTAATATAGAATTAGGTTTTATTGGATCTATTATGAAGAATAAAAAAATCTTATTGTTAAAATTAATTGTACCTTTTGCAGTATTTTTATTAATTTCATACATTTGTATATATTTCGCATATAAAAAAATATATACAAAAGAATTTATAACAAATACATTAATAGAAATGGATAATACTGAATTAGTTGTAGAAATAGAAATGGAAAAAATATATACTCTTATGTATACATTAAGAGGGTATTTCCAATCTAATGAAGCAATATTTGCTGATATAAGAAGAACTTTAGAAAGTGTATTAAAATCAAATAAAAACATATATGATATACTTTATGGAAATGAAATTCCATATAATACAGGAGGACTTTTTGTAAATGCAATTAATCCATATCCTGATACTTATGATCAAACATCAAGACCATGGTATAAAGGAGCAATATCAAAAGATGGAATATTTATAACTGAGCCTTATGTTGATGCTAATTCCGGAGCTATAGCTATAACTTTATCATTAGCGGTATATACTAATAATGCATTAAAAGGTGTTATTGGAATAGACTTTTTAGAAATGAATACAATATTAGAAAAAGTTGTAACTGACAAAGAAGTTAATTTAATTACATCAGATGGCTTATATATGTCCCATCAAAATAAAGATTATATATTTAATGATAAATATAATATATATCAAGAACCTTTATTTAAAGATGCAAAATCATTAGAAAATCCTAATAAAGCAGTAATGAAAATAGTAAAAAATGAATGGTATTCTATAAAAAATTTAAAAGGAACTCCATATAAATTAGTGATAAGAGGATCAATGGATCCTATTCATAACAGAATAATAAGAATGCTTATTATAACATTGGTAATGATGGTAATATTATTAATTATACAAACGTCTTTAGCAATATTTGTTGTAGTACCTATATCACAAATACTTGATAAAGCTATGAACAGCATAGATCAGATGTCAAAAGGAAATTTCATAATAGAAAATTCTACTGATAACAAAAATTATAAATCTAGTTCTCTAGTAGCTTATGTCAATAATATGAAAACTGCAATTAGAGATGTAGTATTAAAATTGAACTCACATCTATCTGCAATAAACACTGAAATAGAAAATATATCTTCAAGCAGTGAATATCTGTCAGACAGAAGTAATACTCAGGCTGCCGCTATAGAGGAATTAACAGGTTCAATGCAGTCGCTATCAAGTTCTATAAAGCAAATATCATCGAATTCATTAAAAGCCAAAGATATGAGTACAAAAATAATAGAAACTACATCTGTAGGAGTTGAAGCTGTAAATGAAATATCTATGCACATGCATGATATATCTGAATCTAGTAAAAAAATATCTGATATTACTAAATTAATACAATCTATAGCTTTTCAAACTAATATATTGGCTTTAAATGCTGCTGTTGAAGCTGCCCGTGCTGGAGAACAGGGAAGAGGTTTTGCTATAGTGGCAAGTGAAGTAAGATCTTTAGCACAAACTGTAAATGAAGCCGCTTCGAATATAACTAGTATTGTAGATGAAACTGTTAAAAAAATTGTAATCGGAAATGAATCTGCTGATAAATCTTCTGAAATTTTATCAAACATTAATAATTTAGTTAAAGATATGGAAAAAGATCTATATGATATATCACAGTCTATAATGCAGGAAGAAGATGGAATAATACAAATGAATGCTGCTATAAGAGAATTAAATAATATAACTCAGGAAAATTCCAGCTTAGCATCTCAAAATTCTACATCAAGTGCTGAAATATCAAGCATGAGTAAAGAAATAGTTAATGAAATAGAATATTTTAAATTAAAGTAAAAATATTATAATCAGTTCTCATTAATTCTGATTATTAAAAAATAGTAGTCATGACAGAGGTTTATTATGTTTGAAATATCAATTATAATTGTATCTATAATAATTATTCTAATATTTATAATATTTCTAATTTCAAATAAAAAAAAACATAAACACGAAACTTATTCTAATAATAACTCTAATAATGAATATACCACAAATGAAATAACAGAACAAAGATTAAAATATATGAATAGCGGCAGTATCAAGACTAAAAGGGTTATGAATATAGAAGAAACAAAAATTTTTTATTCTATGGTAAAAGTATTAAATAATTATAATGTAAATCCCCAGGTATCTTTTAGAGCATTTCTAAAAGGAGAAGAAGATACAGATTCTTGGAAAACTTTCAGAGACTTTTATTGTGATTTCTTAATAACCTATAAAAGAGGAAGTAAAATGAATGAACCTATTGCCGTTATAGAATATCATGGAGGAGGACATTTTGGAGATACAGAACAACAAAGAGAAAAAGTAAAAAATAATGATATGATAAGGGAAAAACTTTTTAATAAAATAGGTTTAAAATATTTTGTTATTAAAGATGAAGATATAAAAATGAAAGCTGGACTTATAGATGAAGAAAAATTAATTTCTTTTTTGAATGATATTAATATTGTTTTATCAAAATAATTAAGGAGAAATATATTATGGCACTTATTTCAATAGCTATAATGATATTTATAATTTTTTTATTATTTTCTATTTTTAAAATACCAAATAATAATTATAGAAATTACAGAAGACCTTTTAAAAGATATTATAGAAAAAATAAATATTATAAAAAAATAAAAAAAGACATAACAGAAGAAAGACTGGCAAATATGGATTCTGGCAACATATCAATTAAAAAAATTATGAACATTGAAGAAACTAAAATATTTTTCTCTATTTTAAAAATCTTTAAAGATTATAACGTTTACAAACAAGTTTCATTTAAAGCATTTTTAGATGCTGAAGAAGATACAGATGTATGGAAAACATTTAGAGACTTTTATTGTGATTTTTTAATTACATACAAAAATGGTGATAAAATTAATCAGCCTATAGCTGTTATAGAGTATAATGGTGCTGGACATTTTGGAAATACTGAAGAAATGAAAGAAAAAATAAAAAATAATGATATGGTTAAAGAAAAATTAATTAATAAAGCTGGAATGCAATATTTTGTTATAGAAGAAAATGTAATTAAAGAAAATTCAAAATTTATAGACGATAAAAAATTAGAGGATTATCTGCATAATATAGAAAATTCTTTAAAAAAAGAATAATATTTTATAAAGAGAAAAATATCTTTCCATTTTCAACATTTGCACTTGCTACCAATATTTTAACCTTATTTCCAAGCTCATAAGCTTTTATTTTATCTATATATACACTTTGCATATCTTGATAGAATTTATAATTTGAACCAACGTATGTAGATTCTATAAACCCTTCTATCTCCAAACCTTCAATCTCAACATAAATACCATTTCTTGTTATAGAGCTTATGACTCCATAATACTCATCTCCAAGTCTGTCTTTCATATATCTTGCGGCTTTTATCTGCATCATATAACGTTCTGCCTTTTTAGATGTTTTATCAAGCAATGAACAATTTTCACAAGAATTTACACAAATATTTTTTAATTTTTCATCTATAGTATTATTATTTTCTATTAAAGTATTTTTAACTATTCTATGAACAAGCAAATCAGCATATCTTCTTATAGGAGAAGTAAAATATGTATAATAATCAAAACCTAATCCAAAATGACTTTTATTTATTGTACTATATGAAGAAGGTGTCATTGAACGAAGCAATACAGGTATCAATAAATTTTCATCCTGTTTTCCTTTAATTTCATCTATAAAAGTTTTTATATCATAACTCTTATCTTCAAGCTGCTTCAAATCATATCCCTTATTATGTGCTAATATTTTGAAATTATTAAATCTGTATTCATCAGGAGATCCGTGATAACGGTATATAACACCATCATAATTTGAAAGTTTTTTTGCTATTTCACTATTTGTAAGAACCATAAGCTCTTCTACTATTTTAGAAGATTCTTTTTTTTCTTCAGCATGAAACTCTATAGGTATTCCTTCATCGTTTAAGACTATTTTTACATCTTGGTCTTCAAATTCTAATCCCCTGCCCTCTTTTCTCTTTTTGTATAATATATTTTTTACATTTAAAGCATTATCTATTAATTCTAATAACCAGCTTTCATCCTCTGTCTCTTTTTTTATTATTTTTTCAACATAATCATAAGATAATTTTCTATCAGATTTTATAATACTCTTATATACAGAAGAATCTGATATTTCTCCATTTCTATTTATATTTACAATAAAAGTTAAAGCAAATCTGTCAACATTTTCATTTAAAGATATTATATTATTAGATAATATTTCAGGAAACATATTATATACAGTATCTATTAGATAAGTAGAATTTCCTCTATTTCTAGCCTCTAAATCAAGCGGAGAATCAAGCTCTATAAAATGGCTTACATCAGATATATGTATATAAACTTTATAATTATCATCATTCAATTTTTCTATGCTAAAAGCATCGTCTAAATCCTTTGAACTTTCGCTGTCTATTGTTATAGTTTTAATATTTCTTAAATCAACTCTGTTATCTTCTATATTATTAAAATCTGCATTATTATTTATTTCTTCAGCCAATTTCAAAAGTTCTTCATTAAAATCTAATTTTATATTATATGCCTTAGCTATGATTTGAGAATCCAATTTTGCATTATTAACATCAATATTAACTTTTACTGATTTTACAGTTTTAGGTACTTCTTCTTTACCTTCTATCTTATTAATGTACTGTCTTCCTTCTTTAGTAACTTTTAGTAAATTGCCGTCTGTTTTTTGTATATATCCGTCGCTTATAGCTTTTCTTATTAAATTAGTAAGTGATGTCTTTTCTATAGCTGTTTTTGAATTGAATTTTATAAATATATTATAATCCATCTGATTTTTCATTAATTTTCTTATTAATTCTTCTACTGTTTTCATATTAATTGCTTCCATAATATTATTAGTTTTTATTTATTCAACAAATATATATAAACATTTTAATTTTGTCAATTTTTGTTTATAAAATAGAAAATAATTTGTTCATACATATATTTGACTTTTTTTGTAAATAAAATATAATTTAATACATGAATTGTAAATTTACAAGCAAGCAAGCAAGCAAGCAAGCAAGCAAGCAAGCAAGCAAGCAAGCAAGCAAGCAAGCAAGCAAGCAAGCAGGCAGGCAGGCAGGCAGGCAGGCAGGCAGGCAGGCAGGCAGGCAGGCAGGCAGGCAGGCAGGCAGGCAGGCATTCTATAATTAATTATAAATATAGGAAATCAAATCCTAACATATCTAATAATGATATGTTAGGATTTTTTATTTTAAATTTCAGGATAAAATTATGGTACATAGAAAAACATTGAATTTTTTTATATTGATTTTATTTATTTGCTTATTAAATGTCAATGAATTGCATCCATATATAAATAAAGGTTCTGGAAGCGATTTTTTTCAATTATTTTTAGCATTTTTTGTTGCTATAGGAAATTTCTTTAAAAACATATTCTCAAAAAACAAAAAATCTGGTGATAAATATGAATAAGCATAAATCTTCATACAGAGATCCTAGCGGATTTATTTTTACAAAAGATAATATTATTTTTAGAGCAATAAATAATATATATAAAGAAAATTACATTTATTTTATGGAATCTGGTCTTTATAAAGAATTATGTTCTAAAAACTATATAATACCCCATGAAGAAACTGAAGAATTAAATAATATAATATCAGATGAAAATATATTCAAAATAATAAAACCTAAAAAAATACCATTTATAACTTATCCTTACGAATGGTGTTTTTCTCAATTAAAATATGCAGCTATACTAACATTAAAAATACAAAAAATTGCTCTAAAATATAATATGATACTAAAAGATGCCAGTGCTTATAATATACAATTCCTTGATGGCAAACCTATTTTCATAGATACTTTATCATTTGAAATGTATAATGGTGATAGTACTTGGATAGCATTCAACCAATTTACAAAACATTTTATAGTACCATTAATATTAATGTCATATAAAGATATTAGGTTAAATCAATTATTAATTTCAAATATAGATGGTATTCCTGTAGATCTAGCAAATAATATATTGCCAATTTCATCTAAATTAAATCCATTTGTATTTATGAATATAAAAATGCAAACTAAATTTCAAAAAAAATATGAAAATAAAGATCAAAATGTTGTTGAAAATAAAGATATTAATAATAATAAGGATAAATTAATTAATTTAAATATATATTTACAAGATAATTTAAATAAACTTAAATTGAAATTAAAAAATACAGAATGGGGAGAATATTATAGTGCTACAAATTATGATGATATATCGTTTCAGCATAAAAAAACTATTGTAGAGGATTTTATAAATATATCTAATCCAACTAGTTTATGGGACTTTGGTGCAAATAATGGGCTTTTTACAAGAATAGCAAGTAATAAAAACATAAATTCTTTGGCATTTGATATAGATCCTTTAGCATGTGAATTTAATTATAATCAAATAAAGGAGAATAATGAAAAAAATATATTACCTGTTCTTTTTGATCTAACAAATCCTAGTCCATCTATAGGTTTGGCAAACGAGGAAAGGGATTCCATATCTTATAGAGATAAGCCTGATATTATAATGGCATTAGCTTTAATACATCATCTAGCCATATCTAATAATTTAAATTTTGACAAAATAGCAAATTATTTTTCTTCATTATCTAAAAAATTGATAATAGAATTTGTACCAAAAGAAGATTCGCAGGTTCAAAAATTATTATTAACTAGAAAAGATATATACGAAGAATATAATATTGAACATTTTGAAACTTCATTCTCAAAGTATTACAAAATAATAAACAAAAAAAATATTAATAATTCTAAAAGAACTATATATCTTATGGAGAAATTATGACATTAATATATATATTATATCCATTTCTATTTTCTATAATCCCAATATTGTATTTATATAAAGAGAATATTTTAGAAGTTAGTACTAAAATTTTATATATTACTATATTGATAATGACTATATTTTATATAATATTATATTATTTATTAATAAAATTATTTCCTATATATTTTTCAAGTATTATTATGTTTAATTTATTTATATATATATATATATAACATAAAAAAAATAATATGGAAATCTATTATAGAACCTATAAAAAAAATAGGAAAAGTATCTTTTTTTCATTGGTTATATTATTCACTAATATTAGTATTTACATATTTTTCACTTTTTTATAAATTTAACTATAATATAATATCAATATTTTCAAAAATAATGTTTGGAATATTCACTTTTACTAATATAGTAATTATATTTAATATAGTTTCAAATATAAAAAAATTAAATTCTAGTAAAGAAGAATTAAATAATAATGATATTAAATTAGAAAATAATAATATAAACAAAAAAAATACCTATCCTAATATATATTATATTATACCAGACTCCTATCCAGGGCAAAAAACTCTAAAAAAATATTGCAATTTAGAAAATTATGATTTTTTAAATTATTTAAAAGATCACAATTTTAATATATATAACGATGCATTATCAAATTACAGATCTACAATGATATCTATACCATCAACTTTAAATATGGATTATTTAAGTAATACATGTAACAGGCTAAATGATATAAATTATAATCCTCATATAAAAAAAATTTGGGATAATAATCAATTATTTCAATATTTGTCAAAAAGAGGATATAAAATTATAGAATTATTATCCCAATGGGGAAGAGATCAAGAATTTAATACCCCATCTACTAAGATATCAATGGGTAAAAATAGCTATTCATTTTTTGAAGTATTATTAGAGGATGGAATTTTCTCTCCAATAATAAAATATTTAAATGCATTACAACTAATCAAAGAAACAGAAAATATAGAAAAATTCTTTGTTAACATGAAAATAAAAGATGAACCTACTTTTATATTTGCTCATTTTTTATTACCGCACCCAAGATTTCTTTTTAAGAAAAATCTAAAACCTAAAATTAGTAAACTATTAATTAAAACAAAAGTGGAAAATGAAAAAATTGAAGATTTAGTAAATCAAATAGAATATGTAAATAAACTACTAAAAAATATCATTGATAATATTTTAATAAAAGATAAAGACTCAATTATAATTTTACAATCAGATCATGGAATTCATATGTATAATTTCAGTTTCGTAAAAAAAATACATAGTCTAAATTTTGATGAAACTCAATATAATATTTTAAAAGCAATATATTATAAAGGAGAAAAAATAGATATAAATACAAGAACATCAGTAAATACGTTCAGGGAATTAATTAATTTAATATTTAATGACAAATTGGAAATGCTTGATGAAAAAATATATGTTAATTATCCTTATGAAAAAGTTGGAGTAATAAATCCTATATTTGAAGAAAAGAATATTGAAGAATTAATGTAATTTTTTAAAGCAGAAATATTAACAATTTTATTATATCAAATTAACTTATATAAAATGTATATAAGTTATAAGTATCCCTTAATTATTAAAAAATAAAATTAAGATTATTTTGTTCTATATGCTGCGACATAATAAAAAAGTTAATATTTTTATAGTAAAAATATAATATATCTCTGATGAATTAAAATGGTTACAATATTATTTGCAAAGTATATAAAAACATTATTTTTAGCACCATAAATACTTCTATATTTTTTATTATATTATTACATAAGTAAGTATATATTTCAGTTTATTTGCAACAATTTAAGTTATAAATAATATTAAATAAAAACTGATCAATACATGTTTCTTAAAATCATTCATATATAAAATAATATGGTTATTTTTTTATTTTTGTATTATAATATTTATAAAATTTTATTATAAAAGAAATCATCATTATGAACAATTTAATAAATGAGAACAGTATAGTATACAAATTGACAAAAATATATGAACAATACGGATACAAAAAAATCAAATTAAGCAAATTTGAAGATTATAATTTATATAATAATTATAAAGATTTCCTTCAAACAGAACATATATTAACATTTATGAATTTAAATGGAAATTTACAGTCTTTAAGACCGGATGTTACTCTGTCAATAGTAAAAAAAATACTAAAAGATAATGATAAATACACAAATAAAGTATACTATATAGAGGATATATATAAAATAGATGAAGTTTCTAATGAATATGAGGAAATACAGCAAATCGGTGCAGAAATAATAGGAACTTTAACTAAATATTCAAACTTAGAAATAATAAGCATGGCAATAGACAGCTTAAAATCCATAAATGATGATTATATACTAGAAATATCAAGTATAGACTTTATGTTCGCTCTTATAGATGAATTAAATCTAGAAGAGGATAAAAAAATGGAAATACTAAATTTGATATATAGTAAAAATAAACATGATTTGGAAAAGGCATTATCGCATAATAATATCAGCAGCAAATACAAAGATTATATAATATCATTGATAGATTTCTCAGGAAGTTATAAAGAAGTTTTAAAAAAAATAGAAAAATTAATAATAAATGAAAAAATGCAAAGTGCTTATGATGAATTAAATGCTCTGTCATCGGTATTTGAACTATATAATAATTTTGAAAATATTTTTATAGATTTTTCTATAGAGAGCAAATTGGGATATTATAACGGCATTATATTTAAAGGATACATAAAGGGAAATAATGATGCTGTTCTATCAGGAGGAAGATACGATAAACTGCTTGCTAAATTTAATGCCCATGAAGTAAATGAAAAAAATAAAAAAAATGCTATAGGTTTTGCTGTTTATATAGATAAACTGTATACGCAAAGTATTAATAAAGATGAATATGACTTTGATATGCTCATTTTGTATAACAGCGGAGAAGAAAGATTATTATTGACCAAGGTACACGAGTTCATAAAGAGCGGTAAAAAAGTAAGAACCGATATATATACAGATAACTATAATACAAATTATAATTACAAAGAAGTATATATATTTGATAATAATACTTTAATCAAAAAAACTTAATCCTTTTTTGTATCTAATAATATTACTTTAGTTACAAAAGGATGTACTTTTACTATAGTACCGTCATTAAGTTTTGATTCTAATAAAGTTTTTTTAGTAGTTTCCATGTTTAAATTGTTAGACATATAGTCACCCCCTATTAACTTAGTATATAAATCATATTTGAATTGTCAAGAAAATTTATACAATTAATAATATTTTTTTACATATTATCAGAATAATATAACTCTTAAAAAAGAAAAGATTTCATTTTTTATAAAAAATTAAGAATAATAAACAGCATAATAATAACAAAAATTATTAACATTACTATTTGAAAAAATCTTTTATTATATTATAATGTTTTTTAAAATTTAAAACTATTTAAAGAATATAAATTATGATTAATATAGCATTACCTAAAGGAAGATTAGTAAAAAAAGTTTATAGTCTATTTGAAAGTATGGGCTATGAAAATAAAGAATTACTTGAAGATAATAGGAAATTAGTATTTGAAAATAAAGATAAAAATGTAAGGTATCTAATAGTAAAGCCGTCTGATGTAGGAATATATGTTGAAAAAGGGGTTGCTGATATAGGTATTGTAGGAAAGGATATACTTCTTGAAAATAATCATGATATTTATGAACTTCTTGATTTAAAATTCGGTAAATGCAGAGTTTGTATGGCTTCTATTAATGGATACAAAGAAGATATTGAAAGAAGATTAAGAGTTGCTACAAAGTATGTTAATATATCAAAAAATTATTTTAACTCTATAAACAGAGATGTTGAAATAATAAAATTAAACGGATCTATTGAATTAGCTCCGATACTTAATCTTTCTGATGTGATTGTTGATATAGTAGAAACAGGAAGCACATTAAAAGAAAATAACCTTACTGTTATAAAAGAAATTATTGATTATATAAGTGCAAGATTAATAGTTAATAAAGTAAGCTATAAGTTTAAAAATGATTTAATAAAAACTATAGTTAAGAATATAGAAGAAGTTTTATAAAGGAAGTTTTATGATAAAAGTAATTAGTTATAAAGAATGCAAATCATTAGATGATATATTATTAAGAAGTCAATTCAGCCATGATGATGTTAATGAAAAAGTAAAGGCTATATTAGAAGATGTAAAACAAAATGGAGATAATGCATTAAAAAAATATTCTAAGATGTTTGATAATGCTGAAATAGATAATTTAGAAGTAACAGAAAAAGAAATTGAAGAAGCATATAGCAGAGTTGATGAGAAGTTTAAAGAAACATTAAATCTAGCCTATAACAATATAGAAAAATTCCATAAAAAACAATTAAGAAATAGTTATATAACAAATGAAGAAGATGGCATAGTAATGGGACAGATTATAAACCCAATAGAAAAAGTAGGAGTTTATATTCCTGGAGGTACAGCAGTTTATCCTTCAACAGTGCTTATGAATGTAATACCTGCAAAAGTGGCTGGAGTAAATGAAATAATATTAGTATCTCCTCCAAATAAAGAAGGAAAAATAAATGATAATATATTAGCAGCAGCAAAAATAGCAGGAGTAAACAGAGTATTTAAAACAGGCGGTGCTCAGGCAATAGCAGCTTTAAGTTACGGCACAGAGTCTATTCCAAAAGTATATAAAATAGTAGGACCTGGTAATATATACGTGGCTATGGCTAAAAGATTAGTATTTGGAGAAGTTTCTATTGATATGGTAGCAGGTCCTAGCGAAGTGTTAATAATAGCAGATGAAACAGCAAATTATGTACATATAGCTTCTGATATGCTTGCACAGGCTGAACATGATAAATTGGCTTCAAGTATATTAGTAACAACATCTAAAGAAATAGCAGAAAAAACAAAAGAAGAATTATACAAACAATTAGAAAAATTAAGCCGTAAAGATATAGCAATGGAATCTATAGAAAATAACGGCAGAATAATAATAACTGAAACTA
>NZ_CALXRN010000178.1 GCF_944390595.1 uncultured Brachyspira sp.
AAATGAGAGTTACTGAACAAGCCCAATTTAATAGAACAGTTAGTACAATAAAAAGAAACTATAGTGAGATGGAAGCTTCTCAAACTAGATTATCTACTGGTCAAAGGGTGCAGTACCCTCACCAGAACGTTACATCAACTATTAATTCTATATACTACAGAACTAGAATGTCATCTGTTGATAGATATCAAAATAATATAGTTGATGGAAAAGAAAAATTAAGTGTTGCACATGATTCTATGTCTGCTATAACAGAAGCTTTAAATAGAGCAAGAGATTTAGCTGTACAGGGAGCTAATAGTACTTATGGTGCTGATGACAGAGCTAAAATGGCTATGGAAGTTGAAGAAATGTTAGAAAGAATATATGACATATCTAAAACTCAAAGCAAAGGAGAATTTGTATTTTCCGGAACAAGTACTAAAACTGCCCCATTCAGAGCTCTATACGGATATGATGAAAAAGCAGGACGTTCAATAGTAAAATCTGTTATATATGAAGGCGATGGAAATGCCCAAAACAGAGAAGTAGAAAACGGACAGCTTATCAATGTAGCAACTCCTGGAAATTATGCATTCTGGGGAACAAATATGGAAATTATATCTACTACAGATGCTTCTACATATATAGCTGCTGAAAATCAGGACATTATGATAGATGATATGGTTATCAATATTAAACAAGGCGATAATATTGAAGCTATAGTTCAAAGAATAAATGATGCTAATGGAAATGTAAGTGCCAGCATAGGAGATTTAAAAGGCGGTGCTAAAGTTATACAATTAAAAACAGGAACACCTCATAAAATTCTTTTACAAGATTTAGCAGGCGGTACTGTATTACAAGATATAGGTTTAGTTAGAGTTGGTACTGCAAACAACCCTGAAAATAACTATGAGCCTAGTGCATTAGTAACAGGTAAAAGCGTATTTGAAACTCTTATTTATTTAAGAGATGCTATGCTTAATGATGATGTAAGAGCTATAGGAAGCGAAGCTTTAGGTTATATAGACAGTTCTTTAGACAATGTAGCAACTGTACAGGCAAATGCTTCATCTAAAGTAACAAGACTTGATATGGGATATACAAGTTTTGAAAATCAAAAATTATCTATTCAAGAGGCTTTAGCTAAAAATGAAAATATAGATTATGCTGAAGAAATTGTTAACTTTAATATGTGGCAATATGCTCATAATGCTTCTTTACAAACAGCTGGAAGAATATTGGGCAGAACTCTTATGGATTATTTAAGATAATAGATTAGAATTTATTGTATATATAATTAATTTTAACAAAAAAGGAAATAATTTATGCCAGAAATAGAATCTAGGATATTAGGAAAAGTGGAGGTTTCAGATGATTCGCTTTATCATCTGAATGGAACGATACTAGCCTTTGAAGACTATGATGAGTTTTATCTTGTTAATATGGATGAAGAAGGTACTTTCAAAATCCTACAATCTAAAGATGATAAAAATGTATGTTTTATACTAATAGATCCGTTTTTGGTATTTAAAGATTATGAACCTGATGTGCATGACGATGATATAAAATATTTAGGTATAGAAAATCATGAAGATTTATATCTATTAACAATAGTCAGCATACCAAATGATGATTTTAAAACTATGAGTGCTAATTTAATAGCACCCGTAGTTTTTAATATTAAAAATCATAAAGCAAAGCAGTGTACTGTTTCTGGGGACAAATATACTACAAGACATTATATATTATCTGAAGAATCAGAAAATAAAACAGAAGAAAGGAGTTCATAAAATGCTTGTACTTTCTAGAAAAATCAATCAAAGCATAGTAATTGGGGATAATATAGAAATAATGTTGGTTGATATACGGGGAGATCAAATAAAACTTGGTATAAATGCTCCGAAAAATGTCAAAATCTTTAGAAAAGAAGTATACGAAGAGATAGAAAGTCAAAACTTAGAAGCATCTAAAGAAGCTACAGCAGATAAATTAAATATATTAACAAGTTTCGTAAAAAACAAATTTGGAAAATAAAAACCTACCTTATTATATTTAATTAATTACTAAATGGATTAATAAAACCGCCGTTTCTTATCATATTAATAGGTGTAAGAATTATATATGATATTATAACATTAAATAATGATATAATACAAGAGAATATCAAAAGCATATTATAAGTTTCAAGAATTCCATTTATAAATATATAAAATGAGTTTGGCACATCAAATTGAAAAAATACTTTCATCATTATTAAAAATGTATTCAATATTAAAGACACTGCAAAAATAACTATTATTCCTTTCCAAGCATGAGAAATATCTGCAGGACTTAATTCCATATGTGATGCTATTGATATTGATAAATATAAAAATACCCAAAATGTTATACTTTTAAATGATGAATTAATAATAACATTCTTAATGATATTAACAAAAATATTATAAGTATATACAAAAAAACTAGATATTGTATAGTATACAATGGACAAAATTTCCGAATTGAATACCTGTTTGTATTTGATATTGGGAATTGTAAATATATTTTCTTTTAGTTCCGGTGCCAATAATAGAAATAATATATATACTATCAATGTACCTACAATAATTGGACCTACACCTATAAAAAAATTACCTATTTGCTGATACCAGCTTCTGGAATCATAACTATGCAGAACATATCCTATAGTATCTGACTTTGCATTAAAAAGTTTAATATCATTGATTTTATGTCTAAACAAAAGACAAAACAATGCATGTGAAAGTTCATGTATAGGAGTACCTATCCAGCCTGTAATATAAACTTCTATTTTTGAACCCAATGTTTTAGCAAATATTCTTCTTGTCATAGAAGATAGAATATACAAAATGAATCCGAATATTATAATACTGCCGAATAATCTAAACAGATTAATTACTGTTTTAGAAAATATTATTATTATAAAATATAAAAAATCCTTTATCATTTGTAGATTTATCGGAAGAAAAAAGAATTAATTAATGTAAAAATGTATAATAGATGATTTAATAGGTACTTGAAAAAATACTATTTCTACTATAAACTATCATGAAAAAATATTGAACTAATTATTACAATATTAAAGAATATTTGTTTTTATAAAATATTGTAAAGTGGAGAGAAAATGAAAAAAGTTATTTGTTTATTGATGCTATTAAATTCTTTTGTATTTGCTATAGATGATATTCTAGATAAAGATAATATGCATAATTTAATAGAAGGAGTAACATCAACAAGATTTGGTACAGACAGAGTTAGCACAATATACGACTTTGCTCCGCTTATGAATCATAATACCCCTTTCAAATTAGGCGTTTCATTATTAGATTTAACACATATAGTAGATAATAACACAATAGGTACAGATGGAAAAAGAAAATTAGAATTTTTACCAAAAGGATTTGTTGGTTTAAGCTATGGAATGTTTTCTATTGGTTATCAATTTAGTTTGTATAATGATCTCACAGAAAAAAATACACCTATAGCACATAGCCATTCAGTTTCATTTGGTTTTGCCAATGAAAGATATAGATTATCTGTTCCTCTGTCAATATCTGCATCAGATCCAAATTATTACGGCGGAAAATTATCTATAAGTACTACGCCTAAGTTTTCTTTTATGTTCAGAGGCGGTTTATTAAATGAATTTACAATAGCTCTTCATTACGGAATTCAGCTTTCCACTGTTACTAATCCTGTAGGCGGTACTAACATAGCTCCTATGGTTATAGGAGGTTCTCTATATGGAGAGGTAATGCTTACAAGATTTGATAATTATCCTGTTCAAATCAGTATACCAGCTAAATTAGCTTTCTATTATGGTATAGGAGCAAGATGGGCTACTATAGATGCCGGATATGCTGAGGATGCTTTAATAAATTATCTATACAGCGATACAGCACAAACAGAAAGATCTACAGACAGTATGAGATTCTATGTTGTACTTCCAGCTAAATTTGAGATGAAATTAGGAGCAATATACACATATTTAATGCCTAGATTAATGTTTGAAGGAAGTATTTATAAAACAGATGGAAATTATAACTTGCATTATGGTATGGAAGGAGAGATGCAGGTTACTTTAGTTGAAAATTTAACATTTGGTTTTACAGCATATGCAGAAGGTCAAAGAATAACAAGACAAGCTGCTGATTTTGAAATAAAGAATGCATTTGACGGCGGATTAGATATTTGGGGAATATGGAGATATTAAAACAACTGCAATGATAAAAAATTTCTCTAAGTCTAAAATAATAGCAGCCATTGCTTATTTATCTAAAAAATATACTAGACATATACTATAATATTATTCTATAGGATATAGAATCCATTTCTATCAAAAAATAAATATATTTTATGGAGTAATATAATGTCTAATAATAATTTACCGGAAATTTTTGAAACATTTACAGATGCACGCAAAAAAGGCTTTCTTACTATGAAAGAAGAAAAAGATAAAGGCAGAAAAGTAGTAGGAAGTTTTTGCACTTATACGCCAAAAGAAGTAATATATGCTGCTGATGCCATAAGCGTATCATTATGTTCTACAAATGAAGAAACTATACCGGAAGCTGAAAAATATTTGCCTAAAAACCTATGTCCTTTAATAAAATCAAGCTATGGTTTTGCAATAACTGACAGATGTCCTTATATGTATTTTTCTGACTTAATAGTCGGAGAAACTACATGCGATGGTAAGAAAAAAATGTATGAACTTTTAGGAGAAATAAAAAATACTCATGTTATGCAGCTGCCTCATTTCAAAAATGAATACTCATTAGCACTTTGGAAAAATGAAATCGCTGAACTTATAAAAAGATTAGAAAAAGAATTTGATATAAAAATAACTGAAGAAAAATTAAAAGAATCCATTAAACTATTTAATGAAGAGAGAAGAGTAATAAAAGAATTATATGAATTAGGAAAGCTTAATCCGTCTCCTATAAAAGGAAGCGAAATGCATGAAGCTTTGCACTCATCAAA
This sequence comes from uncultured Brachyspira sp., assembly GCF_944390595.1. Lineage (GTDB taxonomy): Bacteria > Spirochaetota > Brachyspiria > Brachyspirales > Brachyspiraceae > Brachyspira. The sequence goes on from NZ_CALXRN010000178.1 coordinate 4,987, forward strand.
TTATAAATTCGATAGATTAGCATATATAAATGAAATAAAAGAGTTAATAAAAAATTTAAAAGAAATGCATTCACAAAATAATCAAAAAGAATATAATCAAAATACCCCAAGAATATTGATAACAGGATGCCCTACCGGAGGACTTGTCGATAAAGTTATAAAGCAAATAGAAGAAGTTGGAGCCAGTGTTGTTTGTTTTGAAAGCTGTTTAGGGAGCAAAAATTTTGAAATACTTGTTGATGAAAATAAAGATCCTATAGAAGCAATTGCAGAAAAATATTTAGATATACCATGTTCTGTTATGAGTCCTAATGATGATAGAATGGATATAATAAAAAGATATATAGAAGAATATAATGTTGATGGTGTAGTAGAGGTTACGCTTACTTCATGCCATACTTATGCTATAGAAACTGAAAAAGTTAGACGTACAGTTGAAAGTATGGGAAAGTCATATTTAAATATAGAAACTAATTATTCTAACAGCGATGCACCTCAGCTTAGAACAAGATTAGAAGCATTTGTTGAAATGTTGTAATAATTCATATTTGTATTTTTTAGAAAAATAAATTATTTAATTGACAAACATAAATATTTTTATTATAATTTTAGCCATGATTACTAATTTTGCTGTAAACAAATTGATAGTAGCCATTTCTTATCTATCTAAAAAATACACAAGACATATATTTTAAATATTCAATTCTATAGGATATAGAATCCATTTCTATTAAAAAAACAAATATATTTTAGGGAGTAATATAATGTCTAATAATAATTTACCAGAAATTTTTGAAACATTTGCCGATGCACGTAAAAAAGGTTTTTTAGCAATGAAAGCTGAAAAAGATAAAGGCAGAAACGTAGTTGGAACTTTTTGCACCTACACACCTAGAGAATTAATATATGCTGCCGATGCTATAAGCGTATCATTATGTTCTACAAGCGATGAAACTATACCGGAAGCTGAAAAATATCTGCCTAAAAACCTATGTCCTTTAATAAAATCAAGCTATGGTTTTGCAATAACTGATAAATGCCCTTATATGTATTTTTCTGACTTGGTAGTTGGTGAAACTACATGCGACGGTAAGAAAAAAATGTATGAACTTTTAGGGGAAATAAAAGATACTCATGTTATGCAATTGCCTCATACAAGAAATTATCATTCTTTTGAACTTTGGAAAAATGAATTGAATATACTTATTAAAAGATTAGAGGAAAAATTTAATGTTGAAATTACAGAAGACAAATTAAAAGATGCTATAAAATTATGTAATGAAGAGAGAACTATTATGAAAGAATTTTTCTCTCTTGCTAAATTAGTTCCTTCTCCTGTTAAAGGAACAGAAATGCATGATGTTATGAATTCTTCCAATTTCAAATTTGATAAAAAACAATTCTTTGAAGAAATTAAACAGACTATCAAAAACGTTAAAGAAAAATATGAAAAAGGTGAAACTCCATTCACTAAAGATACGCCTAGAATATTAATAACAGGATGCCCTACAGGAGGAGTTGTAGATAAAGTAATAAAACAAATAGAAGAAATAGGCGGTTCAGTAGTATGTATTGAAAATTGTGTGGGAACAAAAAATTTTGAGATGTTAGTTGATGAAAGCAAAGATCCTATAGAAGCAATTGCTGAAAGATATCTAAATATACCTTGTTCTATTATGGTAAATAATGACGGAAGAATGGAAAGAATAAAAGAATATATAAATGATTATAAAGTTGATGGTGTTATTGATATCACTCTTAGTGCATGCCACACTTATGCTATAGAAACAGAAAAAGTAAGACGCACTGTAGAGGGATTAGGAAAATCATATTTAGCAATAGAAACTAATTATTCTAACAGCGATGCTCCTCAAGTTAGAACTAGATTAGAAGCATTCATTGAAATGCTATAAATAAAAATATTAACTTAAACAGCAAGGTGCTTTTTTAGGTACTTTGCTTTTATTAGGAAAGATAATGATATATTTTGATAATGCAGCAACAACATTAAAAAAACCTGAAACTGTTGCCAAAGCAGTTTTTAATGCTATAAATAGTTTTGCAAATGCTTCAAGAGGTTCTTATGAATCATCTTTAAATAGCGAAAGAGTTATATTAAGCACAAGAGAAAGAATTGTAAAACTATTTAACGGCTACAGCCCTAATTATGTTGCATTCACAAGCAATTCTACAGAGGCATTGAATACTGCAATCAAAGGATTAATAGAAAACCATAAAGATTCTCATATTATAACAACCTCTTTAGAACATAACAGTGTATTAAGACCTCTTTATGAAATGCAGGAACTCGGCACTGAATTAACTATAATAAAAGCAAATATTAAAGGAGAAGTGAATTATTCAGATATAGAAAAAAGTATAAAATCAAACACTAAAGCCATTGTATGTACGCATGCATCTAATGTTATAGGAGATGTTTTGGACATAGATTTTATAGGCAATTTATGCTCAAAACATAGTATATTATTTATTCTTGATGCCTCTCAAAGCGCAGGTTCTATAAATATAGATATGAAGAAAAATAATATTGATATAGTATGCTTTACCGGGCATAAAGGTTTAATGGGACCTCAAGGCACTGGAGGATTATGTATAAAAAAAGATATAAGTATAAAACCATTAAAAAGCGGAGGCTCCGGAATAAAAACTTATTCTAAAACTCAGCCTGAAAATATGCCTACAAGACTTGAAGCTGGTACTTTAAATAGTCATTCTATAGCAGGACTTAATGCTGCATTAGAATTTATAGAAAATGAAGGATTGGAAAAAATTAGAAAGCATGAAAAAAAATTAGCAGATTATTTTTATAATGAAATAAAAAATATAAATAATATTAAATTTTACGGTAATTATAATACTGATAATAGAACATCAATAGTGGCATTGAATATAGGTGAAATAGATTCTGCAAAAATATCTGATATACTTGCAAATGAATATGATATAGCTACTAGATCAGGTGGACATTGTGCCCCTCTTATGCATGAATCATTAAATACTGTAAAGCAAGGTATTGTAAGATTTAGTTTTTCTTATTTCAATACAGAAGAAGAAATAGAAAAAGGTATTAAAGCTATAAAAGAAATTAGTAAAAAATTTTCATAAATTAAAGGAAGATAAAAATGTATTATATTGGTATAGATATAGGTTCAACTGCTTCAAAAGTTGCCGTTTATGATGATAATGTTAATGATTTAATTGATTTATTTATGATTCCTACAGGATGGTCTGGAATTGAAGCTGCGGCAAAGATACTTGAAATGTTAAAAGAAAAGAATATAAATAAAGAAGATTCATATTTCGTAGGCACAGGATATGGAAGAGTATCTATAGAATATGCTGATAAAACAATAACAGAAATCACATGTCATGCCAAAGGAGCCAATTTTTTATTTAACAATTTAGACGGCACTTTAATTGATATAGGCGGACAGGATACTAAAATAATAAATATAAAAAATGGAAAAGTTGATAATTTTATTATGAATGATAAATGTTCTGCTGGTACAGGCAGATTTATAGAATTAATGTCTAATTCTTTAGGATGTTCTATACCTACCCTTCTTGAAGAAGCTTCAAAATGCCAAGAAACTGATGTAATTATAAGCTCAATGTGCACAGTATTTGCCGAAACAGAAGTTATAAGTCTTAAATCCAGCGGAAAGCAAAAAAGTGAAATTGCTTATGCTATAGTAAATTCTGTTGCAAATAAAGTTGCCTCACTTTGCGGAAAGTTTAAAGATGATACTTACTTCCTTACGGGAGGATTATGCGTATTTGATTATTTAGTTAAAAACTTAGAAAAAACTTTAGGCGGTAAAGTTATTACTGACAGCAGAGGACAATATGCCGGAGCAATAGGAGCTGCTATTATAGGATTTGAAAAAAATTCTAATAATAAAGTAATAAATAAAAACATATCTGTAAATGAAAATACTAAACCAAAAGAAAGCAATGAAAAAAGATTAGTTATAACTTTTAATACTACAACTGATGTTATGAGAGCGGAAAAAGTTTTTAAATATGTTATGTTAACGACTAATCAAATACTTGGAAAAATAATATCAATACCTAGTGAAATATCTGCAGGATGCGGTATGTCTTGGGAAAGTGAAATTAATTTTAAAGATAATCTAATTAATATATTAAAAGAAAATGATATAGAATATGATAATTTTTATGAAATATCTAAATAAATAAAATAATAATAAAAAATATTATAACTCTATTTTATTATTTTTAAGTTGTAATATATTGATAATATTATATCATAATCTTATAACAATATATCTTTGGGGTAATCATTATGAATAATAAATATCAAGAACAAATCAAAGAGTTAATGAAAGAATTAACATTGGAAGAAAAAGTATCTCTTTTAAGCGGTAAAGATTTTTGGTCAACTAAGCCTATATACCGATTAAAAATAGATTCGCTATATTTAACTGATGGGCCTCATGGAGTTAGAAAACAAAGTACAGAATCAGATGAATTAAGTTTGCAAAATTCAACAGCTGCAACATGTTTTCCAACAGCCTGCTGCAGTGCATGTTCATTCGATCCTAATATAATGTATGAAATGGGAGAAGCTATATCAAAAGAAGCTAAGGCCAATAAAGTTTCTGCTGTATTAGGACCTGGAATTAATATTAAACGCTCCACTCTTTGCGGACGTAATTTTGAATATTTTTCTGAAGATCCTTACTTAGCTGGAAAAATGGCAAGCGGATGGATAAGCGGTTTAGAAGATAATGGAATTGCTGCAAGCTTAAAACATTTTGCTGCAAATAATCAGGAAACTTTAAGACTTGTAATAGATAGTATTGTAGATGAAAGAGCTTTAAGAGAAATATATCTGCAGGCTTTTGAAATAGCAATAAAAGAATCAAACCCTTCTACTGTTATGTGTTCTTACAATAGAGTAAATGGTGATTTTGCATCTGAAAGTAAATATTTGCTTAATGATATATTAAGAGAAGAATGGGGATTTGAAGGTATAGTTATTTCGGATTGGGGTGCTGTTAATGACAGAGTTGAAGCAGTAAAGGCAGGTTTAGATTTACAGATGCCTTCCACTAATGGATATGATGATAAAAAAGTTTATGATGCTGTAAGAAATAATATTATTGATGAAAGCGTACTAGATAAGGTTATTATAAGACTTCTTGATTTTTCTCTAAACCGCATGCATAATATATATCAAAATTTTTCTAATGATAAAGAAGAAAATCATAAAATAGCAAGAAAAATTGCAGAAAATTCTATAGTATTATTAAAAAATGAATATAAAATACTTCCTGCAAAAAAAGAAAGTAAAATTGCTGTTATTGGAGAGTTCGCTCAAAAACCTAGATATCAAGGAAATGGAAGTTCATTAATAAATGCTTATAAAATAGATACAGCAGAGGAATATTTTAGAGAACATAATATAGAATTTAATTATGCTAAAGGATATGATTCTAATTCTTCAAATATAGATAATACATTAATAGAAGAAGCCGTAAATATTTCCAAAGATAAAGATATAGTTATAATTTTTGCCGGTTTGATAAACTCTTATGAATCCGAAGGTTTTGATAGAAAACATCTTAATCTTCCTGAAAATCATAATCATTTAATAGAAGAAATTTCAAAAGTTAATAAAAATATAGTTGTTGTACTTTCTATAGGTGCCCCTGTTTTAATGCCTTGGATTGATAAAGTAAAAGGTATTGTTAATTTATATTTAGCAGGAGAAGCCGCTGTAAGTGCTGCATTTAATATTATATTTGGTATAGTTAATCCAAGCGGAAAACTTGCTGAAACTTTCCCTTTAAAATTGGAAGATAATCCAAGTTATAAATATTTCCCTGGAGGCAATAAGTCTGTAGAATACAGAGAATCAATATTTGTCGGATACAGATATTATGATAAAGCAGAAAAAGATGTTTTATTCCCATTTGGTTTTGGCTTATCATATACTAGTTTTGAATTTTCTAATCTTATAGTTTCTGATGCTAATACCATTGCCGGATTAGATAATATACATGTTGTTTTCGATATAAAAAATACAGGAGATATGTTCGGATGCGAGGTGGCTCAAATATATATTTCTGCTCCGGAAAATAATATATTTAAAGCAAAAAAAGAATTAAAAGGATTTATTAAGGTATTCTTAGAACCAAATGAAACCAAAACAGTTATAATTAAATTAAATAAAAGAAGTTTCTCTTTTTATAATACTGAAACCAAACAATATGAAATAGAAAACGGACTCTATACTATATACGTTGGAAACTCATCAAGAAATTTAATTTTAAGTAAGAGCATGGAAATAAATTCAAATGATTACAATAACGAAAAATTACATAGCTATTTTAACATAAAAGATATTAATATTTCAGATGAGGATTTTGAAAAATTATTAGGAAGAAAATTAAAACCTATTAATATAAAAGCATGCAAGCCTTATAATCTTAATAATAATTTAGCAGATCTTTTACATGAAGAAATAGCTAAAGATTTTTATAATAAACTTTTAATAGGTCTTAATGAAATGTTTAAAGATGATAAAACAGATACAAAAAAGATGTTTGAAAGCATGATGCTTGAAACTCCTCTTCGTTCTCTTTACACAATGAGCGGAGGATTGATAAGCAGAAACGATATAGAAAACTTACTTCAATCTTTGAATAATTAAAATAATAATTTTTATTTGTAAATATAAAAAAATAGTTTATAATAGTATATTATTATTTATTTAAGGATGATTAATTATGGGAAAACCAATAACAAAAGACGGATATGAAAAAGCAAAGTCTAAACTTGCAGAATTAAAAGCAGAATTTGAAACTTTACCTGCTATTATTGCAGAAGCTAGAGAAAAAGGAGACTTAAAAGAAAATGCAGAATATCATGCTGCAAAAGAAAGACAAGGTTTATTAAATGCTCAAATATCAAAGTTGGAAGGTGATTTAGCCGGCTCTGAAATAATAGATCCTGCTGGTTTAGATAAAGACACTGTAACTTTTGGAAAAAGAGTTAAAGTTAAGGATCAAGGCAGAAATGCTGTTATAGAATATAAAATATTGGGTGAATTAGAAGCTGATATGAGTAAGAATGAAATTACAATAGTTACTCCTATTGCTAAAGGTTTATTAGGAAAAAAAGTTGGAGATGTAGTTACCATTAAAGTTCCTGCCGGAGATAAAATCCTAGAAATATTAGAAATTAATCTATAAAATTATTTAAAGAATTCCATTAAATTATATAATGGAATTCTTTTTTATTATCAAATTTATTTTACGCTTTCACCTTCTATAAATTCATAATCTATATAATGAATCTTATCAGATTTATTATTGTTTATTAATTCTAATAATACATTAGCAGTTCGTACTCCAGCATTTAAATAATCAAATTTTATAGTAGAAAGCTTAGGCTCTATTACATCATCAACATCATAAACTCCAAATGATATAACAGAAATATCATCCGGAATTTTAAGTCCTTTATCCATTATTACCCTATATACCGCATGTGCATGTTTATCACTGGAACATATTATTATATTAATTTTTTTATTAAGAAGTAATTTATTTGCTGCTCTTTTGGCACTGTCATAAGAAAAATCAGCATTTTCAAAATTTACTTTTTTTACATTGTATTTTTTTAAACCATCTGCAATACCATTTTTTCTATTAACTTCTATATCAGAATCTTTTTCCGTAATATATCCTACATATTTATAGTTCTTCTTACCAATATACTCCCCTATTTCTCTGCCTGCATTATAATCATCATTTATTACGCTTACTCCATCAGGAAATTGTTGTCCGTAAACTACAACAGGTATTTTTAATTTCCTTATCATTTTTCTGTGTTCATCGCTTACTTCTGTTGCATTTAAAACTATTCCATCCACATTTAATCTTTTTAATTTCTCTAAATATACCAATTCTAATTTTGTATCATAATTAGTATTAATTATAATAGGTATATATTTCTTTTCTCTAAAAACCTTTTCTAATCCAGTTAATAACCGTGATGCAGATACAGAATCTATAGCCGGAGTGATAATACCTATCATATAACTTTGCCTGGCTTTTAATCTTGCAAAGGCATTTGGATCATAATTATACTTTTTAATAACCTTAGATATCCTATCCTTGGTTTCCTTTTTAACATACCCGCCGTTAAAATAGCGAGATATAGTTGTTTTTGTGACATCGCATAATTCAGCAATATCTTTCATTGTTATTTTACTATTTTTCATCATATATACCCCCTACCGTATTATTAGATTATATACTAAAAAAAATAAATTATCAAATTAAAGTTCAATAAATATTTAAATATTAGCAGCTCAAACGTTAATTTTTTCATTAATAAAAATAATAGTCAGTATATTTAATGATTGACTTTAGAAATTAATGTTGTATTATATATAAAATGATTTTTTGAGGATATAAAATGATTTTTGATTATAAAGGTATAACTAATAAAAATAAAGATTTAATATTTGTAGCTGGTCCATGCGTAATAGAAAGCGAAGAAATGACAATGCATATAGCTAAAAAACTTAAAGAAATAAAAGATAAATTAAATATACAGTTAGTTCTTAAAGGAAGTTTTGATAAGGCAAACAGAACTTCTCTATCATCTTTCAGAGGTTTAGGAATGAAAGAAGGTCTTAAAATACTTCAAAATGCAGGCAAAGAATTCTCACTTCCTACTTTAACTGATATACATATTCCTAACGATGCTGATGAAGCTGCAGAATATGTTGACTTTTTACAAATACCTGCTTTTTTATGCAGACAAACCGATATGCTTAGAGCAGCATGTGAAACAGGAAAAGCAGTTAATGTAAAAAAAGGTCAATTCATAAGCGGTTATGACTGTAAATATATAGCAGATAAATGCTCTGATGCCATAAATGAAAAAAGGTTTTTCTTATGTGAAAGAGGTACTATGTTTGGTTATGGCAACTTAATAGTAGACATGAAGAATTTAGAAATAATGAAAAATTATGCTCCTGTAATGTATGATGCTACACATTCTGTTCAAATGCCTTCTGCTAATAACGGAGTATCCGGAGGTGCAAGGGAATTTATACCTAGCCTTCTAAAAGCTGCTGTTGCTTTAGGTGTTGATGCTGTATTTATGGAAGTACATCCTAATCCTGATAAAAGTCCCTCTGATGCCAGAACTATATTTGAGCTTGATAAAGTGGAAGAATTATGGACTAAAATAATAAAAATAAATGATTTAGTAAAAAATATGCAGTAATTAGTATATAATAACTTAATCAAATATTACAGCATTTTATTTTAAAAATGTATCACACAAAATATAAAATGATTAAAAGTTTTATAAATTAAAATATATTTTTTTAATACTAATACAATTAATAAATATTCTTTTTATTATTCTATAAACAAGCAATATTTTTATATGGACATAAATATATCATACTAATGATAAAGTAATCAGAATTTTGGTATTAATAATGATTTTAATACAAGTACTTGGATAATATCATGATACGGGATTTAAATTTGAATAAATATGTTAAAAAAATAAACCGCTTTTGTGGGATGAACAAAGCGGCTTATTACAAATATAGTTATTGGGGGGTAGTCCAATCAACTAAATATATTATCGGCTGAGAGTATTTTAACTTTAATATTTTTAAATAAATAATTGATAAAAAATAAAAAACTTCTATCTTAAAACAAGACAAAAATAAGCAAAAAATACTGTAAAAATAAATAATATCTTAAAAATTATAATAGAATTAAAAAACCGTTAGCATTCAATTAAGAATACTAACGGTAATTTTATACATAAGTAAATATTTTTTAAGTCTAATTAAGCAAGTGCCTTCTTAGCTACTTCAACTACTGCTTCAAATGCTTTATAATCTTCAATAGCTAAATTAGATAAAGCTTTTCTGTCTATTATAACATTAGCTTTTTTAAGTCCGTTAATGAACTTGCTGTAAGATATGCCTAAAGGTCTGCATGCCGCATTGATTCTTAAAGTCCATAAACGTCTCATCATTCTTTTTTTCTGTCTTCTATCACGATAAGCGTATTTTAAACCTCTTATTACAGCCTCTTTAGCCTGCTTCATTTGCTTGCTGTGAGAACCATAATAGCCTTTAGCCATCTTTAATATTTTTTTAACTTTTTTCTTTCTTACTACACCGCTAACTGCTCTCATTTTAGTCTCCTTTATTATCTGCCGTAAGGCATCAATCTAGGCATTTCAGCCATATTAGTGTCATCAGCTACTCTAGCTTTACGATACTTTCTTTTAGTATCTGGTCTTTTGTTCAAAAATTTGTGGCTACCAAATGCATGAGCAAATTTAACTTTACCGCTTTTAGAAAATCTAAAACGCTTTTTGGCACCGCTTTTTGTTTTTAACTTTTGTTTCATAAACTAATATCCTTTTAAAATTATATTTACTGTATGCTCAAATCTATACGTATGATAAGTACGCATAGCTAGTGGGCTTATTAAAAATTATTACTCCTCTGCATCTTCAGCAGCTTCTTTCTTTGAAGAACTTTCAGAATCAGAAGAACTTTTTTTCATTTTTATAGGATTAAGCACTGCAGATAAATTTTTTCCTTCCAATTTGGCAGGTTTTTCTGTAGCAGCTTCATTCTCTAAATCCTGTATAATCTTTTCAATAAGGTCATAACCAAATTTAGTATGGGCCATTTCCCTGCCTCTAAACATTATAGTAATCTTAACCTTATTGCCTTCATCTAAGAATTCACGAATATGCTTCATTTTAAAGTTATAATCATGTATGCTTATTTGAGGACGCATCTTGATTTCTTTAAGCTGTACTAACTTTTGTTTCTTCTTAGCTTCTTTACTCTTCTTTTGAATATCAAATTTATACTTACCATAATTGATAATCTTACAAACAGGCGGCTCTGCTGTAGGCACAATCTCCACTAAATCTGAGCCTTCCTCTTTGGCTAATGCTAAAGCATCTTTAATGCTCATTATACCAAGACTTCCCCTCTCATCATGCACAACTCTAACTTCTGGTGCAGTAATAAATTGATTAATTCTTTCTCCTTCTTTTTTTACTGTTGCCATATTATTTATCTACCTCATTTAGTAGTAAATATAGAATCATTCATTCTCTCCTTAGATTCTTTTTTGAGTTTCTCTATAAACTCATTCAAATCCATATCTTTAATTTCTTGTGAAGAACGTGTTCTAATAGATAATTTTCCGCTAGAAACTTCTTCGGCACCTATTATAACCGTATATGGAGTTCTTTGCAAGCGGTATTTCTTAATCTTAGTACCTAAATTATCATTTGCCTCATCAACTTCTACTCTGAAGCCTGCATCTTTTAATGCTTTAGCCACTTCATTAGCTCTGTCAATCTGAGGCTTTTCATTAAGTACATTAACTACAGCTACTTGTAAAGGAGATAACCATAATGGGAATTTACCATTATAATGTTCAACTAATATTCCTATGAAACGCTCCATTGAACCAAGTATTGCTCTGTGAAGCATTACAGGAGTATGTTTTTTACCATCTTTACCTTCATAGCTAATCTCAAATCTCATAGGAAGTGAGAAGTCAACTTGTAAAGTACCGCATTGCCA